>JAZGCX010000052.1:0-4499 GCA_036477175.1 Phycisphaeraceae bacterium | reverse complement strand
TCGTCGAAGAGCAGGCCGGTCGCGACCAGTGGTTTGACAACCTCCGCAACGTCGCCCGGCCCCACGACTCCATCAACATCCGCTCCAAGGTACGCAGCCCCGCGTCCGGCGGCCATAACGAAGAGGGCTTGCTGGGCCTGGCGTTTCATCCCGGGTTCAAAGACAACCGGCAGGTCTTCCTGCACTACTCCGCTCACCGACCGGTGCGCAATGTTCTGGCTCGATTCGTGATGGACCGGAAACGACAGTTGATCGAGCCGGCGTCTGAGCAGGTGCTGTTGGAGGTTACACAGCGGTGGGGCAACCACAACGGCGGCATGATCGAGTTCGGCCCCGACGGGTATCTGTACCTGGCGTTGGGGGACGGTGGGGCGGCCAACGACCCGCTCGGGTCCGGCCAGGACAAGTCCACACTCCTGGGCGCGATCCTCCGCATCGACGTGGATCACCGGGACCCCCCCAAAGCCTATGCCGTGCCCAATGACAATCCATTCGTCGGCGACCGCGGCGCGCGGCCGGAAATCTGGGCATATGGCCTGCGGAACGTCTGGCGGTTTTCATTCGATCGACAGACCGGCGACCTGTGGGCCGGCGACGTCGGTCAGAATCAGTGGGAGGAGATCGATCTGATCCAAAGGGGCGGCAACTACGGCTGGAATTATCGTGAAGGCAAACATGATTTCCGTCCGCCGTCCGACGGGCTTCCCCACAACCTGATCGAGCCGATCGTTGACCACGCCCGTCACGAAGCCAAATCCATTACCGGTGGCTACGTTTACCGCGGCACCCGGATTCCCGAGCTGGTGGGTGCTTACGTGTACGGCGACTATGTCACCGGTCTGATCTGGGCCCTGCGTTACGACGGCCGGAACGTGGACGGCCCCGTCGTGCTCGGCCGCGTGCCCGAGATCGCCAGCTTCGGTGAGGATCGCGACGGCGAAATCTACATCGTTTCACTGCGGGGAAGAATCTTCAAGCTGATGCCCAAGTCAAACTGATTCGTTTGCACGTTTTACTCAGAAACAAGTCACGCGCTGATTGAATTACATCTGCTGCTCGTGGAAGTGACAGGCGGCGCAGTGGGTCGAGTCAGCGCCGACGGGTTCGAGTCGCAGCGCTTGTTCAATGCAGCGTTGCATGACGCGGGTCGGCTCACCGCCGACGGTGATTTGGATGGTCTCGGTCGGCTCGGCATTGGCGGCTAGGGCGCGCGTCAGGTGGCAGCGCGGGTGGAACGCACAGCCCATCGGCGGATTCACCGGTGAGGGCACTTCACCCGGCAGGACGATCCGGTCGCCCTTGCGGTGTGGCTCGGGCCGCGGTGCCGCACTGAGCAGCGCCTGCGTGTACGGGTGACGCGGGTTCTCATACAGCGCGTCCCTCCCGGCGGTTTCGACGATCCGGCCCAGGTACATCACCGCCACGCGGTCGGAGAAGTGTTCGACCACCGCCAGGTTGTGCGCGATGAACAGGAAGCTCAGGCCGTACTCGTCCTGCAGGTCGTTGAGCAGGTTGAGTATCTGCGACTGAATCGACACGTCCAACGCGCTGACCGGCTCGTCGCAGATGATGAAGGACGGCTCGAGTGCCAGGGCCCGGGCGATGCCGATCCGCTGGCGTTGCCCACCGGAGAACTCGTGCGGGTAGCGCTGGGTGTAGTCGGGCGACAGGCCGACGCGCTGGAGCAGGTGGGCGACGCGGTCGTGCAGTTCGCTGCCCCTGGCCAGGCCGTGCACCGTGATCGGTTCACCGATGATCCGGCCGATGGTCATCCGCGGGTTGAGCGAGCCGACGGGGTCCTGGAAGACGATCTGCATCTGTCGGCGCAGCCGCTTGAGCTGGCCGCGGTCGGCGGCGAAGACATCCTGGCCATCGAAGCTGACGCTGCCGGAGGTGACGGGGATCAGGCGGAGGATGGATCGGCCGACGGTGGACTTGCCACAGCCCGACTCGCCGACCAGGCCCAGCGTTTGCCCGCGGTTCAGTTGGAACGAGACGCCATCGACGGCCTTGAGGTGGGCGACCGTGCGTCGCAGCAGGCCGCGCTTCACGGGAAAGTAGGTCTTGAGGTCGCGGACATCGACCAGGGGCTGACCGGGATTGGCCTGGGCCGGGCGAATCATGTGAAAAAGTATACCGGTCCAATGGCCCCGTGCCCGAGAGGGACGATTTCACTCGACCGGTACACCGCAGGAGAGAAGGACGGTTACTCTTGCGGCAGCTCCAGCAGCAGGAACCGGGGCGTCTTGTCATCCATCACTTTGATGCGAACGCCTTGGGTCAGGTCGTATTCATCAAGCTGTTGGACCAGGTCCTCGGCCGTGTCGATCGCAACGCCCTGGATGGCGGTGATGATGTGGCCGCGTCGCAGACCGGCGGCGTGTGCGGAGGAGTGCGGCCGCACCGCCAGCACCGCCACGCCCGGCGTGAACTGGAGGCCGCTGCGCTCGGCCAATTCCTCGGTGAAGGTGCTGATCCGCTCGATGCCGAGCTTCCGCAGCAGTTCCATGTCGTCGGGGTCGGGTTCGTCCGCGTCGAGCCGGCCCGACGGCGCCGCGGCGGCGGCCAGTTCGTCCGGCTGCTCGGCAATGGTGATGTCGAAGTTGAGCGTCTTGCCGTCGCGGAAGACCTCAACGGCAAGGATGGTGCCGGGCTTGTAGCGGGCGATCAGACGGCGAAGCTGGTCGCCGCTGTCCACCGTGATGTCATTGATCTTGGTGAGGATGTCGCCGCTCTTGATGCCGGCCTTGTGTGCCGGTGTTCCCTCGACGGGGTATCGAACGAGCACGCCCGTGCCCTCGTAGCCGAAGGTCCGCGCCATCTTCGGGGTCAACTCCTCGAAGACGATGCCCAGGAATCCGCGACGGACTTTGCCTTCATCGATCAACTGCTGCGCGACGTTCACGATCAGGTCGATCGGGATGGCGTAGCCGACGCCGTTGGAGAAGCCGGTCCTCGAAGCGATGGCGCTGTTCATGCCGACCACTTCGCCTCGGATGTTGGTCAGCGGCCCGCCGGAGTTACCGGGATTGATCGCCGCGTCGGTCTGGATGAAGTTCTCGTAGCCCTCGTTGTACACCCGGCCGCGCGCGTCCCGCCTCAGGAACAGGCCGACTCGCCGGCCCTTGGCCGAGACGATCCCCTGACTCATGGAAAACTCTTTTCCAAATGGCGAGCCGAACGCAAAGACGATGTCGCCCTGTTCGACCGGCTCGTCGGCGATGGCGGCGGCGTGCAGACTGTCGTCCGTGACCCGGATCACCGCCACGTCGGTTTTGGGATCGGTGCCCACGATTTCGGCCTTGCGCTCGGAGCCGTCGGCGAAGCGGACGGTGATTACGTCGGCGCCGCTGATGACGTGATTGCAGGTGATAATATGGCCCTGCTGGTCATAGACCCAGCCCGAGCCGTTGCCGAACGCCGGGGGCACGTCGAAGCGGCGGTAGTCGTCGTCGTCTTCATCGTCTTCATCGTCGTCGGGGTCAGGTCTGAGCCAATCGGGCAGACGCTCGGGGTCGCCAAACCATCGACGCAGCAGGTCGTCATCCCATAACCGGCGGCGCAAGGTCGACTGCCTCGACGCGACTTCGAGATGCACCACGCTGGGCTCGACGACCTCGGCGACCCGGCGGAAGGCGTTGTTCAACTCGGCCAGAGCCGGGTTGTGCGTCAGTTCCTGCCGCACCAGTTGGATGTGCTCGTCCCGCTGGGCGTGCGCCACCCGCCGCGCCACCCCCGGCCCGGCGATCATCACCAGCAGCACCGCGAAGACCAGTACCAGTGTCGGGCCATACCAGCGGATCCTGCTCATCGGATGCCTCCTGCTCTCAAGTGCGGTGAGTCGTAAAAAGGGATCGTTCTCATATCGGCCGTTCGGACACGGCGACACCAGATCATACGCCGCACAGCCGCCAACTGTTCAGCGACCGGCGGCCGGCGCCACTGCTCACTGGCCACTGACCACTGCCCACTGGCCACTGCTCTACCGGTCGATCTTGTATGGGTGATCCGGGCCGGGGTAGCGGCCTTTGGCGATCTGCTCAACCCAAGCGGCGGCGACGGATTGCAACTGCTTGCCCAGGTTGCCCACCGGTGGGGCAAACGGCGGCTGCCAGTCGCTGAGCCCCAGTAGATCATGCAGCACCACCACGTGACCGTGACAGGGGGCCCCGGCCCCGCAGCCGATCACCGGCACCGGTCCGGCCCGTTCCGCACACGCCACGACGCGCTGCGACACTTCCGCCGGCACCGCTTCGAGCAGGATCATGACCGCCCCACGCGCGAGCATCAATTCCACTTGCTCGACCAGCGCGTCGGCTTCGGCGACCGATCGGCCGGCCGCACGGTAACCGCCCTCGGCCCGAACCCGCTGCGGCCGCGAACCCAGGTGCGCCACCACCGGCACGCCCGCGTGGCTCAATCGGTCCACCAGCGGCGCAAAGCTGGCGTCCACTTCCAGCTTCACCACGTCGGCCATCCCCTCGGACAGGAACCGCATG
>JAZGCX010000051.1:0-12014 GCA_036477175.1 Phycisphaeraceae bacterium | reverse complement strand
GTCATGGTTGCGCTCCTTCCGGGTCGTGCCCGTTTCGGGCGTCGCGAAACATGGCTTATTCATCGGTCTCATTCATGCGCTGGCGTGCCCGGCGCTTGGCGTCGAGCAGTCGGCTGGTCGTATCGGTTTGCTCGGTTGAGGTCTCGGCGGTGCCGACGGGGGTAGTGCGGCGGGGCTTTGTTGGACTATCCTTGGCGGCGCCGACCGCGTCGGAGAAATCTTCAGCGGCGACGGCGTCGGGCTCGGCCTCGAACTTGCGCGTCGCGGCCGGCGGCGGCGCAACGGATGGCGATGCGCTCGACGCCAGACGCTGGTCCACCTGCGCCGCGCGGCGCTTGAGGGCCGAGAGCGTGGCGGCGGCTTCGACCTCGCGCGGCTTGAGCCATTGACCGAACGCGGCCACCCGTTCGACCGCCCAGTTCTTCATCGCCACCACGTCCCACGCGATGCGGCGGCAGGCCACGTCCAACAGGAACGCGACGAGCAGCCACAGCAGCAGCGGGCGCCACAGCGGTCGGATCGAGCGCGACTCGACCACCGATTCGCGGGTGAACAGCGCGGCGGTCGCGGGGCTGGCCGGGTCGAGCACCCGGCCGCCGGTGATCTGGGCGATCTGCTCCAGCACCGCGCGGTTGGAACTGAACGTTCGCAGCTCGCTTCCCGGCGGGCGGCTGACGCCGCCGAACACGGCGCGGGGCGCGTCCCGACCGCTTGGATCGCTGACAAACAGGCTGACGATGTAGTTGCCGGCGTCGGTGGCGCGGACCCGGGCCTCGTAGATCCCCGGGCCGGTCTGCTTCAGCTCGACCGGCACCGGTTCGCCGTCGGGCCTGAGGACGGAGCCGACCACCGTGAGGAAATTGGCAAATGAGCCGCCTCGTTTTACGCCGGTTGCGTCGGTATCGGCGCCGCTGGCGTCGAGTCGGATCGTGAGCCGATCGCCGCGGACGGCGGTGACCAGATCGAACTCGCGGCTGGCCGAAGGCCTGGCCACGGCACGGACGGTGCGGGACCAGAAGTCGGGGTAACCGCCCCACCGCAGCCAGGCGGTGGCCCAGCGGTTGGTGGCGTCAGAGGTAAACGCAGCCGACCGCCCCAGCCCCACCTGCCAGTGGGCAAACAGCGGCTCGCCTTCGGGCCCGAGCATCGGCATGAACACGCGCGGGTCGTGCTTTTCACCGGTGAGCACGAGCCCCGTCAGCGGCGGCGGCGCCGCCAGGCCGGTCACAATGGGCGAACCGGTCGGCACCATCTGCGGATCGAACGTCACTTCCTTGACCAGGTTCTTGCGGATGGTGCGTGCTTCCTTGATGAAGATCTGCGGCAAGAGCTGCGGGTTGACCACCGGGTGGTAGGTGCCGCCGCTCATCATCGCCAGTTGGCTGAGCAACTGTGTGTCATGCCCGTCGCCGACGCCAATGGTCGAGAGCGTGATGTTGGCTTGGGCCATCTTGCCCACGATGACGTGGTACTGGCCGCTTTGGCTGTGACCATCGGTCAGCAGGCTGACGTGTTTGACGGCGGCTTCTTCTGGGGTGATCGGAGCGAGGGCCTGATAGGCTTGCACCAGGGCGGGGTAGATGCTGGTGCCGCCGCCGGGGTGGATCGACCGCACCTTCCTGGTCACCATCTGCGGATCGGAGTTGAACTGGAGCTTGACGATCCACTTGGCGCTGTTGTCGAACGCGACGACGCCGACCAGGTCCTGCGGGTACAGCGAATGAAGCGCCAGGATGGCCGCCTCGTTGGCAATTTCCTGTTGGCTGTATTGAGTGCCGGCAACGAACGAGCCCATCGACCCGGAGCGGTCGAGCACCAGCACCAGCGCGCCCGAGGGCATGATCGTCTGGCTGGGGATCTGGCATTCGACGGGCAGGATCTGGTCGATCGGCGAGTTGGTCCAGCCGCCGGCGCCGAAGCTGTCGGGCCCACCGACCATGACGAACCCGCCGCCCAGGTCGTTGACGTATTTGGCGAGCATCCGCTGCTGGGCGGGCGTAACCATCTCGGCGGGCACGTTCTGGAAGATGACCGCGTCGTAGCGTTGCAGGTCGGCAAGCCGAGCCGGCAGGCCGCGGCCGCGCACCAGGTCAAGCTCGATGCCGTGTTCGACAAGCGTCTTGGGCAGGATGTCGCCGGGGCCCGGGCCCAGGTTGTCCACGAACAGGACCTTGCCCTTGCCGTGGACCAGGGTGAAGGTCTGTGCCTGGTTGTTGGCGGCCATGGCGTCGGCGCCGGGCTCGGGTTCAAAGACGGCCTCGAACTGATTGGTGCCGGCCATGCCCATCGGCACTTCGATCATGCGGACGCAGACGTATCGTCCCGCGGCGGAAGCGGCGCGAGCCGGCTCATCTGCGAGCCCGGTCGGCACCGGGGCCGACGCGGCTTGCTGGGCGGTCCAGTCGTCGTGGCTGATCGGTGCGCCCTTGCCGGGTGCCGGTCCGTTCACGTCGATCGACACGCCGTCGTGCTTAAGGTGCAGCGTGCCGGCAGTGGGTTGGGCCGCGCGGAGCACGATGCGCAGCGCAACGGTCTGCCCCTCGCGGGCTTGCGACGGCGCGTACACGCCTTCGACCATCACTTCCTTCTTGAGGTTGTAGATGACCGGCAGCACGTCGATGGGCACGCCGGCGCCGGCGGCCTCGCGTGCCGCGGCCAGGACGTCGCCGCTGTCGCCGGGATCGGAATAGGCCGACCCCGCCGCCGCCGTGTTGTTGCCGTCGTACACCAGCAACAGCCGCTTGCCGCTGTCGGGCGGGAACAGGGCCATCGCCAGTCGGATCGCCGAGGCCGCGTCGGTGCCCTCGACCGGTTGCTGGGCGATCGAAGCGTCCAGGTCCATGCTCGCGCCGGGCATCGAGCGGACGGTGGGCCGACCGTCAAACGTGACCATGGCGAACCGGTCGTCGGTTTTGCGACCCTTGCCGGCCGTCTGGAGGTAGTGGCGGGCCCACTGCTCGAAGGAAGTTTGGCCATTGGGATCCGCATCTGCCCCCGGGGGCTGGGCGAAGCGGCGAACCGATTCGCTCTGGTCCACGACGGCGACGACGGTCAGATCGGTGTGCCGCCTGACAGCCTGGAACCCGGCGAGCATCAGCACGAGCAGGATCAGCACCGCCAGGCGCAGCCCGATCGACGCCCATCGCCTGGCCGGGTCCAGTGCCTCCAGGCTGCGAAACCCGAGCCAGAGGACCGGGACCGCCAGCACCCCCAGCCACAGCATCTCGGGATGGTCGAAGCGGAAGTAGTCCATGGATAGGGTCTAGGGGATAGGGCCTGGGGTCTGGTCGGGAAGCTTTGTACTCAGACCCTGAACCCCGGACCCTGGACCCCGGTTAACGCGGCGCCGCGGGCGCCCGCACCTGGTCAGCCGACTCGGGCAGTTGGTTGAAGTACTGGCGGATGGATTCATGGTAGCGGCGCGGGACGCGGTCTTCGGTGACGGCCTGCTCGGCGTCGTCGCGTGCCTGGGTGATTGCCTGGTTGAACTCGACGGTGGCGTCGCCGCGCGCCATCTGGCCCTGGTCGAGCCAAGAGGCGATGACGCGGCCTTCGCCCTCGCCGATGTCTGCCTCGGCGTTGGCCTGGATGCCGGTCATCTGCCGCTCATCGCCAAATGGGTTGCCGCCTTCAGCGGTGCCGGCCTGGCGAGTCTGGCCCTGGCCCGGGTACAGGCTGTTCAGCGCGTTGTTGGCCTGCGCCTGGGCCATCTGCATCTGCTGGAGCTGCTGCTGCATCTGCGCCATCTGCTGCAACTGCTGGCCCCCCTGGAACGCCGACGGTTGCATCGCCTGTGATCCGCCGCCGCCCTGACAGGCGCCGGCCATCTGCCCCAATGAGTTGCCCAGACCCTGGTACTGGCTCTGCGATTGGCCCGAGCGCTGCATCTGCTGGTATTGCTGCTGCATCTGTTGGGCCAACTGCTGCGCCTGCTGCTGGCTCATGCCCTGCTGCTGCAGCGCCTGCTGCACGGCCTGGGGGTTCATGCCCTGTTGCATCAGTTGTTGCATCTGCTGCTGGCTGAGTCCGGTGTTCTGTAGTTGCTGCTGCATCTGCTGCCGGGCCTGGGCGGCCTGTTGCGCCTGTTGTTGGGCCATCTGCTGCAACTGCTGCGACATATTCTGCAACTGCTGCTGAAGCGCTTGCTTTTGCTGTGGCGTCATGCCGTCGAGCGACTGAGCCAACTGTTCCAGCGCTGCCTGCGCCGCCTCAAAGTCACCACGGCGAAGCGCATCGGCGAACTCGTCGGCCGGGCCCGGTTGCTTGGCGTCGAGCCGACTCATCGTGTTCTTGACCGAGCGGAACTCCTGTTCGGTCTGCTCGATCTGCTTGGCGAGTTTATCCTGCACGGCCGAGAGCTTGGCCGCCGCTTCCTGCCGCATCTTCGGATTCGACAGGTCCTGCCTGGTCAGCTCCGCCAAGGTCTTCATCGCGTCGAACAGGTCCTGGTCAACCAATTCGGGATCGGTCGGCGGCAGCTTCTGGAAGGCCTCGATCACCCGAACGACCTCGTCCCTGGCGGTCCGGGCCTGGGTCTGCTGCGCCAACTGCCGCGCCCGAGCCGATCGCCAGCCCAACAGGTCCATCTGTGGCACAAACGCGGCGAGCAGCGCCACCAGCGCGGCCACCAAGGGCACGTAGTGCCATACCTTTCTCAGTTGAATCGGAAAGCCGTCACGAAGGTGCAGCTTGGACGCGGTGTCCTCGGCATCCTCAACCACCTGCGCGGCAAATTCATTGTCACGTATGGCTTCGGCGTACAACGCCGTACCCAGGCGGTCCTTGAGGTTCAGTCGATGGTCGATGACGGTGGCGGTAACGTCGGCGCCGGGCCGGCGGCCCCACGCCACCAGCGGCGCCACGACCAGCACGAAGCCGACCGTGACCAGATACGACGCCCCCGGGACCGGTACGCCCACTAACCGCGCCGCCAGCATCAACAGACCGCCCAGCAGCAGCCCGCCCAGCGACAGCCAGCCCAGCATCGTCAGCCAGCTTTGCAGGAAGATGCGTAAACGCGCCTGTGCGATCGAGCGCTGGACGTTGGTCATGGCCCGGCTCCTCGTCCCCCCGACATACACCTGATCAATCATACAGCCCGAACCTGCTACGAACCACATCAGCCGCCAGTTCAGCCCGCGATCACCCCCCGTGACCCAGGATCGGCAAGGTGAGCTGGTTTCTGTTGTAACCTACGGTTGGAGAATCGCGGATAAGCGGTGATCCTGATGCTCGCTCATTCGCCGGCCACGGACGCGGTCACCTCGTGCAGGCGAGCCAATTCTTGCAGCAGCGGGCCCATGCGTGGCAATGGCAGCATGGTTGCGGCGTCGGAAAGCGCCTGGGCCGGGTCGGGGTGCGTCTCGATGAACACCGCCTGCACACCCGCCGCCACCGCGCACCGCGCCAGCAGCGGCGCTCGGTCGGGCCGCCCGCCGGTGACCTTCGCCTGCGAACTGCCCGAGGCCCCGGGTAACTGCGTCGAATGCGTCACGTCAAAACACACCGGCCAGCCCAATTCCATCAGATCACCGACACCGATGAAATCGTTGACGAGCCGCTGATACCCGAAGAAGGTGCCGCGCTCCGTGAGGAGGATGCCCGGACCCGCCGCCGCGCGCGGCTTGGCAGTCTTAAACCCTTCTTCCAGTTTCTGTACAACGCTTTGCATTTCGCCGGGCGAAAGGAACTGGCCTTTCTTCACATTCACGGCAGCGCCGGTCTGCGCCGCAGCCAGCAACAGGTCCGTCTGCCGACAAAGGAACGCCGGGATTTGCAGCACGTCCACCACCTCGGCCGCGGCCTGCGCGTGTGCCGGGTTGTGAATATCCGTCGTCACCGGCACGCCCAGTTTCGATTTGATCTGCTCAAGCAGCCCAAGCCCTTCGTCGAGTCCCGGGCCACGCTTGCTTCGGACGGAGCTGCGATTCGCCTTGTCGTAGCTGGCCTTGAAGATGAATCCGAGGCCGAACTCGGCACACCAGTCGCGCACCTGTTCACCCACGCGCAGGCACAGGTCCGCCGACTCAAGCACGCACGGCCCGGCGATCACCGCCAGCGGTTGGCCCGGCCCGATCCTGATGTTTGCCACGTCAACGGTTTGCATGGTCACGGCTGATCGTCAGTCTAAATGGGTCTTCGCGATGGTGACAGAGGTCGCATGGTCTGCTGATAGTTTAGCCGCTGCGGCCACGCGGCGGGTGGACCCCGCGAGCCGGCCCGACTTCGACGAGCTCAGTCGAGTCGTCGAGTTGTCCCCGGGCCCGGCGATGAGTGGAAAAAGGTTTCGCAACAGCCTGCGCGACGCCGAAATCACGATGCCTTGACAGGGACAAGACCTCACCTTCTAATTGATGGTTTGGGCATTATGCACCTATCCGTGCAAAGACAATGGCAAACACGACGGCAATGCGAATCGCCATCGGGGCGGACCACGGCGGCTTTGAACTGAAGGAAAAGATCAAGGCCTATCTTCAGCAGCAGGGCTATGCGGTTCATGATTGCGGGACGCACAGCACCGAATCGGTTGATTACCCCACCTTTGCGCGCGCGGTGGCCACGCGGGTGGCGCAGGGCGAGGCGGATCGCGGGATCGTGGTGGACGGCGCCGGGATCGGTTCGTCGATCGTGGCCAACAAGGTGCCCGGCGTGCGGGCCGCGCTGTGTTACGACACGTCCTCCGCCCGCAACAGCCGCGAACACAATGACGCAAACGTTCTGACTCTTGGCGCAGGGCTGATCGGACCGAACCTGGCCCTGCAGATTGTCGGTGTGTGGCTGTCGGCCGAATGCACCGTCGAACGACACCGCCGACGTGTCGCTATGATTGAGCCGCTGTCGCAGCCGAACCCACCCGCCGCCCACGTCTGTCAATGTAGCGAGCATGAGAAGTTGGATCAGCTATCCGACCAGGACATTGAACGGATCGTTGAACGGATCGCCGAGTTGTCCGGCGTCACGGGGGCTGCGGGCTGGTCGCCAACCGACGGCTGTGCCAACGTTGCCTGCGCTTTCTGCAAGGTCTGCGCGCAAGCCAATCCCGAGCTGGTCAGACAATTCCTTGATCTGGGTGCCGACCGGATCGCGCATCAACCCGGGGCGGGCGCCATGCCCCGTGACCTGGCCGGCTTCATCGATCATACGCTGCTCAAGCCGGACGCCACCACGCAGCAGATCATTGATCTGTGTGCCGAGGCGGCGGAATACGAATTCGCCAGCGTGTGCGTCAATCCGGCGAACGTGAGGTTGGCGGCCAAACAACTCAAAGGCACGCCGGTCAAGGTCTGTTCGGTGATCGGATTCCCGTTGGGCGCCAGCGCGCCGGAGGTCAAAGCGCTCGAGGCCCGGCGGGCGATCCGGGACGGGGCCCGAGAGATCGACATGGTCATCAACGTCGGCGCGATCAAGAGCGGCGACGACGAGCTGGTGTATCGGGACATTCGAGGTGTGACGGAAGTGTGCATGGACGGCCGCAGCGCCTGCAAGGTGATTCTCGAAACGGCCCTGCTGACCGACGACGAAAAGGTCCGCGCATGCAAGTTGGCCAAACGGGCGCGGGCCGATTTCGTCAAGACCTCCACGGGGTTCGGCCCCGGCGGCGCGACGGCTGAAGATGTCGCGCTCATGGCCGGTGCGGTCAGTGGAACCCGGATCGGCGTTAAGGCGTCGGGCGGTATCCGGGACCTCGAAACGGCGCAGCAGATGATTCAGGCCGGCGCCACCCGCCTGGGGGTCAGCGCGGGCGTGAAGATTGTCAAAGAGGCCAAGGGGATGACCGTCTCCGAAAGCGGCACCGAGAAGACCAAGTATTAACAGGCGGACGATTATGAGCAACGTCGATTTGCGAGCGTACGTGTTGCTGGACAGCCTTCAGCCGCAGCACGCGTCGTTTCTGGCCACGATCTCCCAGGGCTACTTGCCGACTGCCGGTCAGGCATCACTGTTCGTCGAGATATCGCCGGGCATCGAGATCAACCGCATCACCGACATTGCGCTCAAGTCCACGCGGGTGACGCCGGGGATGCAGATTGTCGAACGGTTGTACGGCATGCTGGAGATTCACTCGGACTCGCAGGCCGATGTCCGCGCCGCCGGCCATGCCATCTTGCAGGCGCTGGACTTGCGCGAAGAACAGCGGCGAAAACCGAGCGTGGTCTCCAGCCAGGTGATCCGCCACGTGGACGACTATCAGACGCAGTTGATTAACCGGATGCGGCATGGCAACATGATCCTGCCCGGCCAGACACTGTATATTCTGGAATGTGAACCGGCGGCGTACGCGGCGCTGGCGGCCAACGAGGCGGAAAAGGCGGCTGAGATCAACATCCTGGAGGTGCGGGCGTTTGGCAGCTTCGGGCGGTTATACCTCGGCGGCGAGGAGCGGGACATCGAGGTCGGTTACCGTGCCGCCGCGGCTGCGGTCGAAGGCGTGTCGGGCCGCGTCGAAGAGAAAAAACGCTAACCAAACCGTGCGGGGCCTGGCGCCGGCACGGCTGCGCACGCACAACGGACGACCTGACTGAAACCTGACCGCAGAACGCTTACATGCTTTCTATAGAGAGGAACCAAACCGATGGCAGACGCATTAGGAATGATCGAAACGCGCGGGTTCGCGGCGATGGTGGAAGCCAGCGACGCCATGGTCAAAGCCGCCAAGGTCGAGTTGGTTTCCTACGAAAAGATCGGCGGCGGGTACGTCACGGCGGTGGTTCGCGGTGACGTGGCGGCGGTGCGGGCCGCCTGTGATGCGGGCCAGGCCGCCGCCGCCCGCGTCGGGGAGATCGTCACCGTACACGTGATTGCCCGGCCGCATACCAACGTGGACACGGTGCTGCCGCTCGGCCGCCAGACCGAGGCCGTCAAGAGGAAATGATTGCCCCCAGGCCCGGGTGGTGGTTGGCGTACTGGCTGGACCGGGGGTGGGCGGTCCGATTCAAGACGCTGATCCTCGCCGCGAGGTGAATCGACCCGCGCCGGCCGTCGGCACGGTGCGACGGAGTAGCCCGATGTTACTTGCCAGGATTGTCGGCACAGTGGTCTCAACTCAGAAAGAACCGAGCATGGACGGTCTGCGCTTCATGCTCGTTGAGCCGATCGACGATCATGGCAAGCCGGCCGGATCGCACGTCGTGGCCGTGGATGCCGTTGGTGCCGGCATCGGCGAGGTCGTGCTGTACGCCAGCGGCAGTTCCGCCCGGCAAACGAAAGTCACCGAGAACCGGCCCTGCGACGCGGTGATTATGGCCATCGTCGACAACTGGGAAGTGAACGGTCAGACCAGGTACCGCAAGAGCGAGGACGGATAGGTCGGCGATGCTCAGCCATGAGCTGACTTCAGGAACCAGACGATGCCACAACTGAGCGACCAGCAAGTCGATCAGATTGCCAAACGGGTGGTGCAGCATCTGGCCGGCGGCGCCGCCGCGGTGGCACCGCCGCCGCCGATCGCCGCCGTCGAGGCTCAACGCCCCTCGTCACCCGCTGCGCCCGCGCCGCAACGGGCCGGGATGCCCGGCGTCTTTGACGATCTCGACGCCGCCGTCACCGCCGCGACGCGCGCCTTCCACGAGCTCGATGCCATGACGCTCGAGGTGCGCGACAAGATCATCGCGAGCATCCGCCAGTCCATGTTGGCCAACGCGGAGTTACTCGCTCGCGAAGCCCACGAGGAAACCGGGCTGGGGCGGTGGGAAAACAAGCTGGTCAAGAACCGCCTGGTGACCAACAAGACACCCGGCACCGAGGACCTGGAGCCGAAGGTTCAGACCGGTGACCGTGGCCTGACCCTGATGGAGCGGGCGCCCTTTGGCGTCATTGCCTCGATTACGCCCTGCACCAATCCGACCTCAACGATTATCTGCAACACGATCGGCATGGTGGCCGCCGGCAACTCGGTGGTCTTTAACGTGCATCCGGCCGCAAAAAAAGTCTCCAACCATAACGTGGCGCTATTGAATGAGGCGATCATGCAGGCCGGCGGGCCGGTCAACCTGGTCGTGAGCGTGGCCGACCCGACCATTGAATCGGCCCAGGCGTTGATGAAGCATCCGGGCGTTCGCCTGCTGGTGGTCACCGGCGGGCCGGGCGTCGTGGAAGCGGCGATGCAAAGCGGTAAGCGCGCCATCTGCGCCGGACCGGGCAACCCGCCGGTGGTCGTGGACGAGACGGCCGACATCGAGTTGGCCGGCCGCGGCATCGTCAACGGGGCCTCGTTCGACAACAACGTCATCTGCACCGACGAGAAGGAAGTCTTCGTGGTCCGGTCGGTGGCCGACGATCTGCTGAAGGTGATGGCGAAGAACGGCGCGGTGATCCTGAACCCCCAGCAGACCAAGCAGATCGAAAACGTCGTGTTCAAGCAGATCCGCGGGCCGCGGCGGTCCAGCGTGGTGGACCGCAGCCTGATCGGCAAGAACGCCGGTGTCATCCTGAGCAAAATCGGTGTCAACGCCGGCGATGAGGTGCGGCTGGCGGTGGTTGACGTGGACGCTAACCATCCGCTGGTCTGGACCGAACAACTCATGCCGGTTTTGCCCGTCGTCCGCGTCTCAAACGCCGATGAAGCGATCGACCTGGCGGTGGCCGCCGAAGGCGGCCGCCGGCACACCGCGGCCATGTACTCACGCAACATCGACAAGCTCAGCCGCATGGCCCGGCTGATCAATTGCAGCATCTTCGTCAAGAACGGGCCGTGCTACGCCGGCCTGGGCGAAGGCGGCGAGGGGTACACGTCGTTCTCCATCGCCAGCCCCACGGGTGAGGGGATGACCGGACCCCGCAGCTTTACCCGCAAACGCCGCTGCGTCCTGGTGGACCACTTTAGGATCGTATGAGCGACGAACCCGCCATCGCATTGCTGGAGTTCAACAGCGTGGCCGTCGGCACGCACGCCGCCGACGCCATGGTGAAGAAAGCACCCATCCAGACCTTTCGCGTCGGCACGGTGCAGCCAGGTAAGTATCTCGTGCTGATCGGCGGCTCGGTGGCGGCGGTCGAGGAGTCCTATGCCGAGGGCAGGCGCGTCGGCGGCGAGGCGCTGACCGACGAGGTCCTGCTGCCCAACGTGCACGGGCAGGTCTATGACGCGGTCGGCGGCAAGCGGCAGACTAAATCCGCTGATGATGCCGTGGGGATCATCGAATCGTCCGGCCTGAGCGCCACCCTGGCCGCCGCCGACAAAGCGGTCAAGACCGCCGACGTCACCATCACCGAGATCCGACTCGGCGACGGGCTGGGCGGCAAGGGGATTACCCACCTGACCGGTACCGTCGAGGCGGTCCAGGCGGCCGTCGAGGCGGCCCTGGCGGTCATCACCCGACCGGGTGTGAGCGTTCGGCACACCATCATCCCGGCCGTGGACGACGAACTACGCCAACGCATCCACGCCTCCACGGAGTTTCAACCATAATGCTGTTGGGCCGGGTTATCGGAACCGTTGTGACGTGTGTGGCCTGCGAAGGACTTGAAGGCGTGCCGTTCCTCGTGGTGCAGCCGCTGGACCAAAAAGGCGCCGCCAGGGGCAAGACGATTGTCGCGGCCGATGCCACACGCATGGCCGGGCCCGGCGAGCTGGTCAAGTACGAAGCGTCGCGCGAAGCCGCGTTGGCTTTGGATGAACCGTTTGTTCCCGTTGACCACGCCATCATCGCCATCGTCGACCAGGTCAGCGTCCAAGGGTGGAAAGACACATGATCCTCGGGCGTGTCAAAGGCGAGGTGGTCTCCACCATTCACCACCCGGTCTGTGAGAACCGCCGGGCCCTGGTGGTCGATCGCATCGACCCCGACGGCAACGAACTGGGCGGCTATCTCGTCGCTTTCGACGCGGTCGATGCCGGCGTCGGCCAGATCGTGCTGATGATCGACGAAGGCAGCTCCGCCAGGCAGATCATCGACGATCCGAAAGCGCCCATTCGCTCGATCATCATCGGGATCGTCGACCAGATCGAGCACGTTTAGCTTGTTTAGCGACGCCCCGACACCGCGCCCGTTTAGCGACGGCCCGAGAGGGCCGTG
>JAZGCX010000050.1:0-6035 GCA_036477175.1 Phycisphaeraceae bacterium | reverse complement strand
GCGTCGGCGAATATGTCGCTGACATCGTGGTGGACAATCGATTGATCGTTGAATTGAAGTGCGTTGATGCCATTGCACTAGAACACGTTGCACAGTGCCTCAACTATCTCAAGGCAACAGGGTTGCGGCTGGCCCTGCTGCTCAATTTCCGAAAATCCAAAGTGGAGATTAAACGTGTTGTGCTTTGATGATCGATCTGTGTTTATCTGTGTTCATCTGTGGCTAATAGATAATGGCTAAAGGTACGCCCACGTTCACGATCCCTTCCTGGGTCAACCGGCTCGGCCGGTACCAGTCCCTGCTGGTCCCGGTGATGTTCATCGGGCTGATCGCGGTGATCGTGGTGCCCCTGCCGCCGCAGATCATCGACATCCTCATCTCGGCGAACCTGGCGCTGGCGGCGATCATTCTGCTCACCACGGTTTATGTCGAGTCGCCGCTGGACTTTTCGGTCTTCCCGTCGCTCCTGTTGGCCACCACGCTGTTGCGGCTGGTGCTGAATATCGCGACGACCCGGCTGATCCTCACCGCCGACGCCGACACCGCCGCCGGTGCCACCGCCGTTGCCGGCAGGGTCATCGAGGCGTTTGCGTCGTTCGTGGCAAGCGGGTCGCTCGTCGTCGGCCTGATCCTGTTTATCATCCTCATCATCGTCCAGTTCGTGGTTATTACCAAAGGCGCCACGCGGATCAGTGAGGTGGCCGCGCGCTTCACCCTCGACGCCATGCCCGGCAAACAGATGGCGATCGACGCCGACCTCAACGCCGGACTGATTAACGAGGACCAGGCCCGTAACCGCCGCGATCAGATCGCTCAGGAGGCCGACTTCTACGGCGCGATGGACGGTGCGGCCAAGTTCGTCCGCGGCGACGCCATCGCCGGGATCATCATCACACTGATCAACATCGTGGGCGGCTTCGCCGTCGGCGTGTTTGAAAAGGGATGGACGATCGCCGAATCGCTGGAGGTCTTCACCAGGCTCACGATCGGCGACGGCCTGGTGAGTCAGTTGCCGGCGTTTGTCATCTCGATTGCTGCGGGTCTGATCGTGACGCGGTCCAGCAGCCGCCAGGACCTGGGTACGGAGCTGACCGGCCAGCTTACCAGCAGGGCCGCCGCGCTTGGCATCACCGCGGTATTCCTGTTGCTGATGGCGTTCACCGGCTTGCCGGCCGTTCCTCTGCTGGTCCTGGCGGGGTTCGTCGGCACGGTGGCGTGGGCCGTTCGCAGCGGGGCGAAGCAAAAGCAGGCGATCGCCGACGAAGCCGACGAGAAAAAGGCGCAGGACGGGCCGCCGCCGGTCGAACAGGCGCTCAGCGTGGACACGCTCGAACTCGAAGTTGGCTACGCCTTGGTGCGGATGGTCGATGCGGCCCAGGGCGGCGACCTGCTCGACCGCATCACAATGATCCGCCGTCAATTGGCCGGCGAGCTGGGCCTGGTCATGCCACCGGTGCGGATCCGCGACAACATGCAGCTTCAGCCCAACGATTACCACATCAAGATCCGCGGCAACAGCGTGGCCAACGGCGTCGTGTACCCGGGCCAGTTCCTGGCGATGGACGGCGGGCTGGCTTCCGAACCACTGCCGGGGCTCAAGACACGCGAGCCGGCGTTCGGTCTCGAAGCCATCTGGATCGACGCCGGCCAGAAGGAACGCGCCGACTCACTCAACTACACCGTCGTGGACGCCACCAGCGTCTTGGCCACGCACCTGACCGAAGTGGTCAAGAACCACGCCCACGAACTGCTTACACGCGAGGAGACCAACAATCTGGTCACGCAACTGAAGGAAAACGCGCCCAAGCTCACCGAGGAAGTGCTCGCAGGCGATTCGCCCGTGATCAAACCCGCCCAGTTGCAGAAGGTGTTGCAGAACCTGCTCCGCGAGCGGGTGCCGATCCGCGACATGGAGACGATTGTCGAGACGCTGGGCGACTGGGCGGTGCGGACCAAGGACCTCGACGTGCTTACCGAATACGTGCGCAACGCGCTTCGACGCACTATCTGCAACCTGTACGTCCAGACACCGCCGCCGGCATCGGAGCTTGGCGACGAACCCACCAGCCCGCCGACGCCCAAGCTATATTGCGTCAGTCTGGACCCGGCGTTGGAGGATCAGATTGTTTCGTACATCGACCGTGGGACCGAGGGCACCACGATGACCATGCCGCCGGCCGTCGCCAACAAGATCACCACGGCAATCATCAAGGAACTGCAACGTTTGTTGCAGGCGGGCCATCCGCCGGTGGTGCTTGCATCGCCGCAGGTGCGCGCCCAGGTCCGCATCCTGATCGAGCCGCACTTGCCCAGCGTCGCGGTGCTCGGTTACAACGAAGTCGGCAAAGCAGTGGAGGTCGAGTCGGTCGGCCTGGCGCAGGCCGAAAGTGAACAGGGTGAGCACCAGCCACTTGAAGGAGTACCCGGTTGAACCTGAAAACCTACAAGGGACGGACGATGGCCGAAGTGTTGGCGCAGGTCAAAAATGATCTGGGCGTCAACGCGGTGATCCTGCACACGCGCACGTACCGGCAAGGCGGCTTGCTGGGTCTGGGCGCTCGACCGGTCGTTGAGGTGAGCGCCGCCGATGGTCGGCAAATTGGCCACAAGCGTCGCCGCGTGGTGAGCCGGTCGGCGGCCGACAGCCATAACCCTGTGGTGAAGCAACAGTTGCCGCCGCAGAGCCCGGCCGTTTCCGGCCCCGCCGCCCACGCCAGTGCCGGCGACCTGATCCGCCGCACCTACGCTGCCGCCAAGGTCGAACTGGGTCGGACGCCACAACCGCCGCCAGTTGCCTCACCCGGTGGCGCACCGGCAGGCCCCGGACAGGACTCAGTCGGCAACAGCAACGCCTCAAGCCTTAAGCCTCAAGCTTCAAGCCCTGATCCACCTCCCACGCCAATCACGACCACGACCGACCAACTGGCCGACGAGATGCGCGCCATGCGTCAGATGGTCGGGCAAATGATGCGAAGGCAGGCGGAACACGGTCCCAAGCCGCACCTGCCGGAAAAACTGTTCGACCACTATCTGAATCTGTTGAAGCAGGAGGTCGCCGAAGACCTGGCCGACGAGGTCGTGCAGCACGTGCAGACATCACTGAGCAGCGCTGAGCTACAGGACGAATCGGTGGTGCGGCGTGCCGTGCTCAACAGGATTGCCCGACAGGTCCCCATCGACGCCTCAGCCGGCGTGCTCAAACCGACGACCGACGGCCGGCCTCGAACCATCGCCCTGGTCGGCCCGACCGGGGTGGGTAAGACCACCACGCTTGCCAAGCTCGCCGCTACCTTCAAGCTCAAACAGAACAAATCCGTCGCCCTGATTTCGCTCGACACCTACCGGATCGCTGCGGTTGAGCAGTTGCGCACCTACGCCGACATTCTCAAGGTGCCGCTGCACGTGGTGGTGACGCTGGATGAGTTGCACCAGGCGATCCGCGACTGCGCCGGTTGCGATGTGATCCTGATCGACACGGCCGGCCGATCGCAGCGCGACGACCCGAAGCTGGTGCAACTGGCCGAGTTCATCGCGGCGGCCAGGCCGCACGAGGTGCACCTGGTCCTCGCCTCCACCTGCACACAATCGGTGTTGCTGGATACGATCCAGAAGTTCTCGCGGGTCCGTGCCGATCGGATCATCTTTACGAAGCTGGATGAGGCGGTCACCTTCGGCGTGTTGCTGAACGTCATTCGCAAGGCCCGCAAACGGCTCAGCTATGTGACCACCGGGCAGGAAGTGCCGCACCAGATCGAACCGGGACGCCCGGACCGATTGGCGGCCTTGGTGATGGGAGACGCTGCAAGATGACTGTGTTGGCCGACCAGGCGCAACAGCTTCGAGGATTGGTTCGACAGACGGCCCCAGGCCCGGCGGCGTCCACGGCCGCGCCCAGGCGGCATCGCGCGCGGATCGTGACGGTGACCAGCGGCAAGGGCGGCGTTGGTAAGACCAGCCTGTCAGTGAACTTAGCGATACGCCTGTCGGTCATGGGCCGCCGCGTGGTGCTGCTGGATGCGGACCTGGGCACGGCCAACGCCGACGTGTTGTGCAACCTCACACCCACCGACACGCTCGCCCACGTCGTGGCCGGTCAACGCACGCTGGCCCAGACCATGGTCGAAGCCCCCGGTGGGTTTCGGTTGGTGCCGGGCGCGTCGGGGCTGGCCGCGATCGCAGCGCTCGGCGAGTTCGAGCGCGCCCGCTTGGTGGACCAGATTCATGAACTCGAACACGACGCCGATCTCGTTTTGATCGACACCGGCGCCGGGGTGAGCCCCAATGTGTTGAGCTTTGCCGTCGCCGCCGACCAACTGCTTGTGGTCACGACGCCCGAGCCAACGGCAGTGACTGATGCTTATGCGCTGATCAAAACGGTGAGCCGGCAGCGCGACGACATCGACGTGCGCCTGTTAGTGAACATTGTACGCGAGCCGGCCGAAGGTCGGGAAGTGTTTGGTCGCCTCGAAGCGGTGTGCCGCCGGTTTCTGACGATCACGCCGCGCTACGCCGGTCATATCTTGTACGATCCGCGTGTGGCGCAGGCGGTGCGACACCGCAGGCCTTTCGTCCTTGAAAATCCCAACAGCGAAGCAAGTCGGTGTATCAGTCAGTTGGCGCACCGGATGGATCGTCATGCCCGTGAGCCGCGTAGTGAAGGCTTGCTGGGGCGGATGGCATTGTGGCTGAGTGGTTGATAGTTTGTGGAAAGACCTATTTTTTTCGCTCGTTCTGCGATTGTGTGCAAATAGGGTTTTACTCCCGCGAGGCATCCGCTAGAATGCCGCCCTAAAGGATTGCGTCTTGACGAGCAAAGGAGTGCTCGACCATCCCCGCCAAAGTAATTGCATCTTGTTTTGCGCTGGCCAGTTTTGCCGCGGCAACGTTGATTGGTATTGTCGCCGGCAACAGCGCCACCACGGTCATCGTGCGATCGACTGTTGTCATGCTGGTGTGTTGGGTGATCGGCTTTTTCGTCGGAGCCGTTGCGCAGCACATCGTGCAGGACCACATCGACCGGTACAAGCGCGATCACCCGATCACGTCGGACGACCAGAGCGCCCCCACAGATCAGACCACCCCAGGAGCGACCTTATGACATAGCGACGCGCGGACCTCGCCGTCTGTTCGTGCGGAATTTCGCCCCATTTCACCGTTGCACGGAGGCAACATCCCGGGATCAGCCGGCCGCATGCGGTCAAGGAGTAGACCATGGCGAAGACGAAAACCACCGCGACTTCCGCTCCGCCCGCCGAACGCCCTATCGGGCAGGTGTGGATCGAATTCAAGAAGTCCGGCGGCGAGACGCTGCGAAACGTGCTGATGGAGAACTACCTGCAGCTGGTCAAGTACAACGCCGAGCGGATTCACGCCAAACTCCCCGACGAGGTGGACGTCGAAGACCTGATGAGCGCCGGGATCTTTGGCCTGATGGACGCGATCGAGGCGTTTGACCTTGAACGCGGCGTGAAGTTCGAGACGTACTGCGCCCCACGCATCCGCGGGGCGATCCTCGACGAACTCCGGTCGATGGACTGGGTGCCTCGGCTCGTGCGGTCACGCACCAGCCAGATCGAAGGGGCACGCAAGTCGCTGGAGATGCAGCTCGGCCGCAAGCCCACCGACGATGAACTATCCAGGAAGATGAACGTCTCGAAGGAGGAGTATCAGAAAATCCGCAAGGACTCCGGCGCCGTCGGTGTCGTGTCATTGTCGCGCAAATGGTTCGAGACCGACTCCAACAAGGACGTCCGCGAGATCGACGTGCTTCGGGATGTCCGCCAGGTCAATCCCTTCTCCGCCGTGCAGAAACACGACCTCAAGGAACTGATCACCAAGGGCCTGTCCCGCGCCGAACGCCTGATCGTCATCCTCTATTACTACGAGGAGATGACGATGAAGGAGATCGGCGTCACGCTCGACCTTTCCGAGTCACGCGTCAGCCAGATGCACAGTTCGATCCTTGCCCGCCTCAAGGCGCAGCTTCAACACCGCAGCAAGGAGCTTCAGAACGAATCCGGCTGATCCGCCGAAGG
>JAZGCX010000005.1:0-4259 GCA_036477175.1 Phycisphaeraceae bacterium | reverse complement strand
ATGCGGTCGTAAGGCGCCTCTTGGGGGTAACCGAGCGTGCCATCACCGACAACGACGCGAACGCGGTCGGACCAACCGAGCTGGCCCAGCACGTCACGCGCCTGCCTGGCCAGCGTTTCGCTGCGCTCGATGCTGACCACCTGGGCGCCCATGTGGGCGAGGATGGCCGCCTGATACCCGCTGCCGGTGCCGACCTCCAACACTTTGACGCCCGGCTCGATGCGGAGCTGTTCGGTCATGACGGCGACCATATAGGGCTGGCTGATCGTTTGGCCGTCGGCAGTGGGCAGGGCCTTGTCGGCGTAGGCGTCGGCCGCGTCCGCCTCGGACACGAACCGATGTCGCGGCACCTGCGTCATGGCCTCGAGCACGGCCGGGTCACGCACACCCCGGGCACGAAGCTGGTGCCTGACCATGCGTTCGGCGGCCTCAAGTTGCTCGTGCATAGGCAAGGTTCTGCATGTCCCAGGCGGCGGGGCGGCGGCCACTTGACACCACGGTGCCGAACCAGCACACTACCAGACGTTCGCACGGAGGTGAACCTTGACGACCATGGATGGCCATATCAGTACAACCCTGCCCGCACCTCCGCCTCGGCACCCCGCGGCTCACCGTCCAGCCAAGCCTTCGGATCGCTCGCCGCCGCCGGTCCAACTCAGTCGCGAACAGATCCTCAGCGCTACGGCGCGGTGCCTGAGTGAGGCCGGCTATGACGGGACGACGATCCGCCGCATCGCGTCGATGCTCGGATGCGCGGTCGGGTCGATCTACCGCTACTTCAAAGACAAGCGCCAACTGCTCGACGCGGTCACACAGCAACGGCTCGAATCGGTCGCCAAGCTGGTCGAGGCCAACGCGGAGTTCGATCTGACCATCAGGGAATATCACCAGTGCGCGACGCGCGGCGTACAGGAATACCGGCTGATGTTCTGGCTGGCGTGCGTCGGTCAACCGCCGGCCGTGGCGGAGCAGACGGCTGATGGGGTCACGCCTGCTGCACCGCCCCTTCCACCGCTTCCGCCCCTTCCGCAGGTGGTGCAAAAGATCATCGACGGCTGGGCACGGCGGCTGGGCGACGCAGACGCCGCCAGGCAGGCCTGGGCCCTGCTGCACGGCTCAATTACGCTCGGCCGCACCGCGGACGAATGTGTCCGGGCGGTGCGGGCACTGGTCGAAGAATCGGCCGCCCCCACGCCGATTGCCCCATCTGATGACGCTGATGACGACCACGACGTGGCACCACCAATCGCCCGGCCACCCGCCACCGAGGACGTGGTCCTGCTCTGACACCCCCCCGGCTCTCCCCGAGGTGGGCTAGTCCCAGCTTGGGCTGCCCCCCAGATAAGCGCCCCTGCGGTACGCTATCCGGCGATGCCGACTCCCACCGCCCTGGAGCTGCCCTGCCCGGCCAAGGTGAACCTGGCCCTGTCAGTCGGCCCACCCAACAGGGACGGTCTGCACCCGATCGCCAGTTGGATGGTGACGGTCCACTTTGGCGATCACCTTGTGCTGGAACGGGCCGACGCGGCCGATTCGACCTTTGACATTGCGTTTGACACCGACGCGCCGGTGCCCGGCCAGGTGGATTGGCCGATCGAGCAGGACCTGACCTGGCGCGCTGCCGCCCTGCTGCAACAGCACGTCGGCCACACGCTGGCGGTGAGGCTGACGCTTCGCAAGCGGGTCCCCGCGGGCTCCGGCCTCGGCGGCGGGTCCAGTGACGCCGCGTCCACCCTCGTCGGCCTCAACCGCCTGTTCGAGGTCGGTCTCGACGATCAGGCCCTGATGAGTCTGGCTATGCAGCTCGGCAGCGACGTGGCATTTTTTGTTGCCGCCGCCGCTGGACAGCCCTCGGCAGTGGTGAGCGGGTTCGGCCAGCAGATCGAGCCGGTCCGGCTCAACCAGATCATTCACCTCGTATTGGTATTTCCCCCGTTTGGTTGTCCAACCGACGACGTGTACCGCGATTTTGACCGGTTGCACCCGGATGCGAGCCCACCTGACACCGAGCGCGTGCATGCGCTGGCATCGATGTCACCGCCGTCGCCGGACAGCCCGTTTAACGACCTCGCCGACGCGGCGCTCGACGTGCAACCGAAACTGGCCGACCTGCTGACCAGGCTCCGCGACGTGCTGGACACTCCTGTCCACGTAACCGGCTCGGGTTCGGCCCTGTTTGTCATCGCACCAAGTGATGCTGCAAGCAGAAACCTGGCTTGCAAAGTCACCGCGCTGACCGGCCTGCCCGCTGTCGCCACACGCACCCGCTGACACGCCGCATCGCTACAATCGTCACGCCCATGCCACAAGATCGCCCCCCGGTGCTCTACCTGATCGACGGGCACGCACAGATCTTCCGTGCCTACTACGCGATCCGCACACCGATGACCAGCCCCGTCACCGGCGAACCCACCCATGCGGTGTTCGGTTTCGCCGGCATGATCCTCAAGCTGTTCGAGCAGTACCATCCGCACTACGTCGTCATGGCGATCGACATGCCGGGCAAGACGTTTCGCGATGAGCTTTACGACCAATACAAGGCCACCCGCGAACCGCCCCCGGAAGACTTTCACACGCAGGAGCATCGCATTTTCGATCTGACCAGGCTCTTCGGCATCCCGCTTCTGGGCCAGGTGGGCGCCGAAGCCGACGACGTGATCGCGACCGTCACGCAGCGCGTCCTGGATGACCCGGCCAGCCGGAACGTGCACATCCGCATCGTCTCGAAGGACAAGGACCTCGAACAACTGCTCGGCGACCGTGTCAACATGTTCGACATCCACACCGACACCACGATCGACGCCCCGTTCTTGCAGCAGAACAAGGGCATCAGTCCCGATCAGGTCGTGGACGTGCTCGCCCTCACCGGCGACAAGGTGGACAACATCCCCGGCGTCGACGGCGTCGGCCCGAAAACCGCCGCCAAGCTGATCCAGGAATACGGTTCGATCGACGCCATCCTGGCCAACCTCGACAAGATCAAGGGCAAGCGCAGAGAGAACCTCGAAAAGGCGCGAGACCTGCTCCCACTGAGCCGACAACTCGTCACCCTCAAGCGTGATCTGGACATCCCGTTCGCCTTGGAAAGCGCGAAGGTCGGCGCGATTGATGCGACGGCCCTGAAGCGGCTGTTCAAGGAGATGGGCTTCCGCCGACACGCAACCGATCTCGATCGTCTGTTGAACCAGTCCGATCAAAAGCAAACAACCGCCGACACGGAGGACGCCGGCTTCGCCGCCGGCCTGTTCGACGCCGGCCTGCAACATCCCACTGCCGGCTCAACCACTACCGCCAGCGAATGCAACTACCACGCGATCACCACCAAGGCGCAACTCAACGAACTGGTCGCCACGCTCAAGTCACAGAAGATCGTCAGCGTCGATACCGAGACGATCGGCCTGGGCCACCGGGCCGGGCTGTGCGGCATCTGTCTCGCATGGCAAACCGGTAGCGGCGTGTACGTGCCGATCCAATCGCCCGTTCCGTCGCAACATCTTGATGTCAATTCGGTGCTCGATGCACTGCGACCGCTGCTCGAAGACCCCCACCTGCCCAAGTGCGGGCACAACGTCAAGTACGACATCCTCGTGTTGCGGCGTGCAGGGATCGGCCTCGCCGGCGTCGCGTTCGATTCGATGATCGCCAGCCACCTGCTGGGCCATCCGGGTCACGGGCTCGACCACCTGGCCCTGTCACAACTTAAACTTGAGATGATCCCGATCAGCGACCTGATCGGCCCGCGCAGCCGCGGCACCAAACAAAAAACGATGGACCAGGTGCCGCTCGAGCAGATCACGCCCTATGCTGCCGAAGACGCTGACATTGCCCTGCAACTGTACGAGTTGTTTTCACCGCAACTCCGCGCGATGGACCTGGACAAACTCGCCGCCGAGGTCGAGATGCCGCTGGTCGAAGTGCTCGCTCGCATGGAGTTCGACGGGATCAAGCTCGATCCCCAGGAGCTGGCGAAACAGAAGGATCAACTCACCCAACGCATCGACGACCTTCGCGGCCAGATTCATGAGGCCGCCGGCTCCGTGTTCAACATCGATTCGCCCAAACAGCTTGCCGACGTGCTGTTCAAAGACCTGGACCTGCCCGTGGTTAAGCGCACCAAGACCGGGCCGTCCACCGATATCGAGGTGCTCGAGAAACTGGCGGATTCCGAAGACCTCGACGAGCAGCACGCCCGCGTACCCAGTCTGATCGTCGAGTACCGCCAACTGACCAAGCTGGTCAGCACCTACCTGGTCAATCTG
>JAZGCX010000049.1:0-2103 GCA_036477175.1 Phycisphaeraceae bacterium | reverse complement strand
GCTCATCGCTGTCGGAGCTGGCGGATGAGCTGGACACGGGCACCGGGTTCGACCTGATCGTGGCAAGTCTAAGTGCGCCGGGGATCGACGCCCTGTATCGCCGCAGCGCCGATCATGACAAGCTGGCAATCGTACCGATCGTCGCGGTCGTTTTGCCGGACGACCAAATCGAACTGCGCAGGGACTACGGTGACATCCCGCGGCTGTACACGACGATCGCGGCGGCCGACCCGCAGGGGCTCGGCGCCGTGGTCGAGCAGGCCGCTCAGGCCTATGCCGGCCCGCCCATCGACGAGGAACAGGCCGTTTCCTATGCCGCAACTGCCTTGACGCTGTTACGCGAACTCGCCTTTGGCCCCAGCACCGTCTTTACCGTCGCCGATGCCCAGCCGGCGCTGATCGACGCGCTGGACGACCAGCGCCAGTCCCTCTCGATCCAGGCCGCGTCCGTGTTGGCGCTGCTGGACGACGCCGATGCGCAGCGGGCGATCACCAACGCGGCGATGGACCGGTCCCGCACCACCTCGGCGCGCATCGCGTTACTGAGTAGCCTGGCCGAGTCGGCGACGGCCTACGGCAACCTGCTCACGGACCAGCAGGTCAATGACCTGCGCGAGCTGGTCAACTCCAGCCAGGGCGACCTGGCCATCGCTGCTGCTCGCGCCTTCGGGGCGTTGACCGTCTCAACCGCTCAAGCGGTTGAATTGATCCTCCAGTGATCGGGTCCCCTCCGGTGACAGGCGAATGCCCCGACCCGGACCATACGTCACCGTAAAAAAAGAGATTCACCCGGCATTTGCTGCCAGCGCTGCCTGTCAAGGCTAAAGGCACTTGGCGATCAGGTACCGGCAGGCGTTTACCGGATCGAGGTGGGTCACGTCGAAGACCTTGTCGGCGACGGCACGATAGACCGGGTCACGCTCGGCAAGGACCGCTTCGATCTCTTCCAGCCCACCGCCCAGCGGCGTCAGATTCGGGCGTGTCTTGTCGCTGTGGTCATCGGCACTGATCCGGCGAAACAGCTCATCGGGCTCGCAGAACAGGTAAATCCGGGCGGCGTCCGCGGCCTGCTCGACCGCCGCGCGGGCTTCGGCTTGCATCAGGGCGCCGCCGCCCAGGCTGATGACCAGATCGGTCCGGCCGCACAGCTCCTTGGTGACTTCGGTCTCCGCCGCTCGGAATGCCGGCTCGCCGTGCTCGTCCCAGATCGCGGCGATCGAGTCATTACCGAACCGCCGGCACGTTTGCTCATCGACGTCCACAAAGGTCTTCCAGAGCTGGTTGGCCAGCCTCTTGCCGATGGTCGTCTTGCCGCTGCCGCGATAGCCGAACAGGATGATGTTCATATTCGGTGATCAGTGGTCGGAGTCTGAGGCAGAACAGAGTATGATGGAAGTCGTGACAGGTCCAGACCCCGGCAACCTGCGACTGGAACGATTACGAAAATGGCGTAATCGCCAGGAGCGGGATTATTCGCTGTCGTTTCTGCAAGGTCAGTTCAAGGAACAGATCGCCCGCCCGCACAGGCAACTGTCGCAGGTGTCAGCGCTGTGGGGCGAACTGGTGCCGGCCGACCTGGTCGAGCACACCCGGCTCGAGGGCCTGCGGCGCGGCATCCTCAAGGTGTCGGTCGATTCGAGCAGCCGACTGTACGAACTGGATCGCCTTCTGCGCCAGGGGCTTGAAAGGCAACTGATCAGGTCGCACAAGGGCGGGGGTTTGCGGAAGGTGCATCTGCGTGTTGACGCTACCTGGGTCGAGTAACCCCTGTCCGCTGGCGGCTAGAAAGGCCAGATCATCGGGGCCAACGTGATGGTCACGATCATGACCAGCAGGTTCAGCGGCAGACCGATCCGCACAAAGTCGGTGAACCGGTAACTGCCGGCACCGTAAACCATCAGGTTGGTCTGGTATCCGGTGGGCGTGGCGAAGCTGGCGGCGGCGGTCATCATCAATGCGACGGCAAACACGGTGAAGTGGTAATCCTGTTGTGATGCGACTTGCAGGGCAACGGGGAACATCAGGGCGACGGTGCCGATCGGGCCGATGATCGAGGTGAAGCACATCGCGACCAGGTAGAGCCCGGCCAGAATGGTGCGAGGG
>JAZGCX010000048.1:0-10961 GCA_036477175.1 Phycisphaeraceae bacterium | reverse complement strand
TTTTGCGGCGCTTGTGGGGGTTGGTGAACTCATCGCTGATCAGCACGCCGTCCTCGTCGTGCTCGTCGGTGGCGACCACGTGCACGTATCCCTCCAGGCCCGGCAGCGCCCGCGGCGAGACGCCGCTTTCGGTGTGCTTGTACGGCAGGTAGCCGTCGGTCTTCGCCGGTTCTGTGATCAGGTCGCCACGATCGATCTTCGGCTGCATGTCGATGTCGTCGGGGTCCACGCTGAAGGTGCCTTCGGAGATCAACAGGTCGCAGATCACAATGGCGGGGCACTGACAACGGTCGCACAGATTGAACAATTCCGGAAGAGTGTTGAAGGCGTCCATGGCGCTGTGGGGGGTGACGATGAAGCGCTCGTAGTCACCCTGGCTGGCGCCGAGCGCCTGCCACAAGTCGCCCTGCTCGGTCTTGGTGGGCACGCCGGTGGAGGGGCCGGCCCGCTGCACGTTGATAAAGACGACGGGGATCTCCATCATCGCAGCGCTGCCGATCGCTTCGGTCATTAAGGCAAACCCGCCGCCGGAGGTCGCACACATGGCCCGGCACCCGGCGTGCGCCGCGCCGATGGCCATATTCGCCACGGCGATTTCGTCCTCGACCTGGCGGACCATGATCCCCAGGTCGCGCGCATTTTTGGCCATCCAGTGCAGGACGCCGGTCGCCGGGCTCATCGGGTAGGCGCAATAGAACTTCACGCCGGCCGCGGCACCGCCCATGGCCAGGGCCTCGTTACCGGTCCAGACGGCCAGCGGTTTGGGGCCGGTCGGAACGGCGTGGGCAAACGGCTGGAAGTTGGCGGCGGCATGATCAAAGCCGGCGCGGGCCACGCCGATGTTCTCATCGACCACGGCCTGACCCTTGCGCTGGAACTGCAGCGTCAGCGCGTCCTGGAGAATCTTAAAGTCCAACCCAAGCAGCGACACGATGGCGCCCAGGGCAACGGTGTTCTGCACCAATTTGTGTTTGCTCTTGTCGGTCAGTTCAGCCACGGGCATCGGACACAGACCAACGCCCGGGTCGGCGTCGGCGGGTTTGATCGTGTCGCTGTTGAAGATCACACGGGTGCCCGGTCCCATCAGGTGCAGGTGTCGGTCCATGGTGTCCTGATTCAGACACAGCAGCAGGTCCAGCCGATCCCCGTGGCTGTAAACCTCCTGGTCGCTCACACGCACGGTGAGAAGGATGTGGCCGCCTCGGATGATCGACTGATAGGCGTTGTACGCGTTCAGGTGCAGACCGCGTCGGACAAACATCCGGGCGAGGATGTTGCCCGGCGTCGCGATGCCCTGTCCGGCCGCGCCGCCAATGGCGAGGGCAAAATCAAACGTTGCTGAGCTCATCCATTGCCTCCCATGTCGTCCGGCCCTCAAACTCGCGTTTCAGCTCCTGTTCGGGCCGTCCCGGTGCGTCGGGATGGTCCACAGGGACGATCACTGCGGCGCCCCTGGTGATGGTCGCGGTCCCAGGGCATGATTGCAGTTGCCTGACGCGCCACTCATCGAACAACCCCATCGCAGGCCCCAAATATTCTGGGGCACGATCCGATCGGTGCTCGACAGACACGCACTGGCCGGGATGTGGAAAAGCCAGCGAGGCAGAAAACAGCCTACAGATGAGTCACATAGGCCCTGATCGACCGCCGAGCACGGTTAAGCCAATAATTATAGGACCAAGGGGCCTGAGTCAAATCGAGGCGAGTCACCTTCGCGAGGGCGGTCCCATCGGCGATTCAATTCGCTGCGGCCCGAGAGTGCTAAACCGCGACTCGACGACTCGACTGAGCTCGTCGAAGTCCCGCGGCTGCGGTCAGGCGTTGTAGGTCACGGCGCGGACCGCCTCGATGACCTTGCGGGTATTGGGGAGCATCTGCTGCTCCAAGGCGCGGTTGTAAGGGGCGGGCACGTCGTCGCTGTTGACGCGGATGACCTGGTTGTCCAGATCGTCCAACGCCTGCTCATAAACCAGGGCAGCGATCTCAGAAGCCACCGACGCAAACGGCCAGCTCTGATCGACGACGACGCAGTAGTTGGTCTTGCGGACGCTGTTGATGATTGCATCGACATCGAGCGGGCGAACCGTGCGCGGGTCGATGACCTCACAGTCGATGCCTTCGGTTTCAAGTTGTTCAGCCGCTTCGAGTGCAAAGTGAACCGCCCGGCCGAGCGCGACAACCGTGCAGTCGTTGCCGGGCTTCTTGATCTCGGCCTGACCGAGCCGGATCACGAAGTCTTCGTCGTCCTGGGGCGGCGCCCAGTTGCGTTTGAGGTAGCGTGAGAAATCCTTTTCGCCGCGAGCGCCCATGCCGAGCAGCCGCTCGGATTCGAGGAAGAAGACCGGGTCGTCGTCGCGGATGGCGGCTTTGAGCAGGCCTTTGGCGTCGCGCGGGGTGGCGGGGATGGCCATCTTCAACCCCGGCACCGAGCTGAACATCGCCTCCACCGCCCACGAGTGCGTCGAACCGAGCTGTCCGCCGGCGCCGTTGTTGCCACGGAAAACGATCGGCACGTTGAACTGCCCGCCGGACATGTAAAGCATCTTCGGCGCGTTGTTGATGATCTGATCGGCCGCGACCAGGCAGAACGACCAGCTCATGAACTCGATGATCGGTCGCAGGCCGTACATCGCCGCCCCGACGCCCAGCCCGGCGAAGCCGGATTCACTGATGGGCGTGTCCACGACGCGGCGCGAGCCGAACTCGTCGAGCATGCCCTGACTGACCTTGTAGGCGCCGTTATATTCGGCGACCTCTTCACCCATGAGGAAAACGCGCTCGTCGCGGCGCATCTCCTCGCTCATGGCTTCGCGTAGCGCTTGGCGGTAGGGAAAGCTGTGCATGATCCGGGTTCAGGGTCTAGGGTTCAGGGTCTAGGGTCTGAGGTCTGGTTGGATTTCAATGAGCGAATCAACGCGGTTAGCGGTTTTCCTCCACAGACCCTAGTCCCCAGACCCGGGCCCTTCTTCCTTCATTCGCGGCGGTTCGCCTTTTTTGTAAGGTCCAAATGGTTCAGCGTACACATCGGTGTACAGCTCGTCGGGCGGCGTGTCGGGGGCTTCGCTGGCGTACTTGACCGCGTCGATGGCCTGCTTCTTGGCGTCCTTGTCCAGCTCGTCGATCTGTTGTTGCGTGGCGAGCCCCGAGTCGATCAGGTGGTTGACCAGCGTGTTGATCGGGTCTTTTTCCTGATGCTGGGCGACCTCCTCCTTGGCGCGATATTTCTGCGGGTCGGACATGGAGTGACCCTGGTACCGGTAGGTCTTGACGTCGGCGAAGGCGGGCCCGCCGCCGCCGCGGACCCGGTCGGCCAGGTCTTTGATGCAGTCATACACCTTGATCAGGTCCATCCCGTCGCACTGGGCGAAGTGCATGCCGTAGGCCGCGGCCTTGGCGGCCAGGTCGTGGGCCATCGACGTGCCGCGCTCAATGCTGGTGCCCATCGAGTACAGGTTGTTTTCGCACAGGAAGATGATCGGCAGCTTCCAGATGGCGGCGAGGTTCATGCTCTCGTGGAACGTGCCCTGGTTCAGGGCGCCGTCGCCGAGGTAGGTGACGCATATTTTGTTTTCCTTGTTGTATCGGATGGCGAAGGCAATCCCGACGCCCAGGGGGCACTGGCCGCCGACGATGGCGTGCCCGCCGTACACGTGGTGCGACCGGTCAAAAAAGTGCATCGACCCGCCCTTGCCCTTGGCGCAACCGGTGATCTTGCCGAACAGTTCGGCCATGGCGTGGTTGGGGTGCATGCCGCGGGCCAGCGCGTGGCCGTGGTCGCGGTAAGCGGTGATGATCGGGTCATCGTCGCCCAGCGCGGCAATCGAGCCGACGGCGACCGCTTCCTGGCCGATGTACAGGTGGCAGAACCCGCCGATCCTGGCCTGCTGATAGCTCTGAGCGGTCCGCTCCTCGAAACGACGGATGACCATCATCTGATGGAGCATCCGCAGCAGGTCGGCGGCGGTGAGCGTCGCGGATTGACGCCCCCCCGCGGGCTGGCTGGTGGCCGTGGTCATCACGTTCCTTCTGGCGCACAATCAAAACAGGCCCGGTCGGGCCGGGCCGGCTCAATGTCCCACCACAAACCAATCGTGCCCGTCCGCATGTCCCGTGCGCCACTATAGCGCATCGTCCGACGAACCGGTCAAGTTTAAGGGTGCCCCACCGTTGCGGCAAGTGTATCAAAGCAATTGGGGTGCAGGCCGCGGCGCTCACGTCCGATATGACCCACGAATCGTCAACCCCCCAGCCCCGAGCCCTCAAACCCTAGACCCTAACCCGTAATGCGATTACACTCACGCCCGTTCGTATCGCCACGGAGATCAGGGTGCCCCCGACGCCGGTTCAATTACAAGCTCTGCTGTTGCTGACGGTCGGCCTGTGGTGCGCCGCCCTCTGCCCGGCGGCGCGGGCCCAGGCGATCGATCCCACCAACCGCCCGGTCAAGGCGGTCCGCGTGGAAGGGCTCGAACAGGTGCCCGAGCAGTTGGTGCTCAACCAGGTCCGCATCGCGCCGGGCGACCCGTACGACCCGAAAGTGGTCGAAGAGGACATCGTTCGGATTACCTACCTGAACCGGTTCGATTCGGTGGTCGCGCGCGTCGATCCACAGCCGGACGGCTCGGTCGTGCTGGTGTACGTGGTGTCGGAGCTGCCGCTGGTCAGCGACGTGCAGGTGGTGGGCAACAAGGCGATCTCCGATCAGGAGCTGCTGCGGCTGGTGGGGATGCAGAGCGGCGATCCGGCCGACCCGTTTCTGATCGACCGCGGCATCAAACGAATCGAGCAGGCCTACGAGAACCGCGGCTACTTCGTGGCCGACGTGACCATGGACGAGGGGCTGTTGCGCGAGTCGAGCATCCTGATTTTCCGTGTGCGCGAAGGCCCGCGCGTGCGGATCAAGACGCTGACCTTCGAGGGCAACAAGGCGTTTTCGAATAAGCAACTGAAGAGTCGGATCCGCTCGCGATCACACATCCTGATCTTTCGCAAGGGCGAGCTGAGTCGAGAACAGTTGAACCTGGACAAGGTCCGGCTCGAAGAGTTCTACCGCAGCCAGGGCTACCTCGACGCCCGGGTGGGCCGGCGGATCGAGCTGTCCCCCAACGAAAAGGAAGCGATCGTTTTTTTCCAGATCGAGGAGGGTGCGCGTTTCCTGGTTGACAGCATCGGCGTTGAGGGGAACGTGCTGTTCCCGGCCGAGCAGGTCCGGCAGATCATGGCGCTGAAGGTGGGCGATTTCTTCTCGGCCGATCGGCTGCGACGAAGCCGGCGGGCGCTGCTGACCGCGTACGGCAAGCTGGGCTACCTGCCCGATGACGAGGCGCACAACGGCAGCACCCGCGTCGAGATCGTCCGGTTCTTCCACGAAGATGCGCCGCGCGTCGATGTCGTCGTGAAGATCACCGAGGGCAAGCGCTACCTGGTCGGCAGCGTGAGCATCATCGGCAATCAACTGACCCGGCAGAAGGTGATCCAGCGTGAACTGCGCGGGTTAAACCCCGGCCGACCGTACGACTACGCGGGGCTGGAGCAAACGCGTCGTCGGCTCAACGAGTCCAGGCTCTTCCGGGAAGGCCGGATCACCATCCTCGGCGACCCGGATGACGCGGTGCGCGACGCGGCCGTCGAGGTCGTCGAACAGAACACCGGCGAGATCAGCTTCGGGGCCGGCATCAGCTCCGACTCGGGCGTGATCGGTGCGTTAAGCCTTGTGCAGCGGAACTTCGACATCACCGATTTCCCCGAGAGCCCCGGCGAGTTCTTCACGGGCAAGGCCTTCCGCGGCGCCGGCCAATTCTTTTCGATCAGCCTGAGCCCCGGCAACGAATTCAGCAGCTACTCGGTCAGCTTCCGCGAGCCATACCTGTTTGACAGCCCGTACTTCCTCGATACGAGCGGGTTCTTTTTCCAGCGGGAGCGTGAGGACTTCGACGAAGAGCGGCTGGGGGCGCGCTTCGGCCTGGGCCAGCGGTTCGGCGACGTGTGGTCGGCCTCCATCCGCGCCCGCGCCGAAACCGTCGATATCCGTGACATCGAGGCCGGCGCCACGGTGGACGTGTTCGCCGTCGCAGGCGATAGCGTCATCACGTCGCTGGGCATCGGCATCGTGCGTGACACGACCGACAGCTTTATCTTCCCCACCCGCGGCGACAGACTGGAGCTAAGCCTCAGCCGCGCCGGGGCGCTGGGCGGCGACTTTGACTTCACCCGCGCCGAGGTCGAGTGGAAGACGTTCTGGACGGTCGATGAGGACTTCTTTGAGCGAAAGACCATCCTTTCGCTTCGGGTCTCGACCGGCCTTATCTTCGAAGAGAATGAGGCGCCGCTGTTTGAACGGTTTTACGCCGGCGGGTCCCGGACGTTCCGCGGCTTCGACTTCCGCGGCGTCGGGCCGCGCGGCATCCAGGCCAGCACCGGGACACTCGGCGATGATCCGGTCGGCGGTGACTGGCTGTTCCTGCTGGGGCTCGAATACAGTTTCCCGATCTTCAGCGCCCCCGCCGGCCTCGACGGCCGACACAGCGACATCATCCGCGGCGTCCTGTTCACCGACACCGGCACCGTCCAGGACGATATCGGCTTTGACGAGTACCGCGTTTCGGTCGGCGTCGGCGTTCGGGTTTCCGTTCCATTCCTTGGCCAAGTCCCCATCGCGCTCGACATGGCCGTGCCCCTGATCAAGGAGGATGACGACGAAGTACGCGTCATCAGCTTCGACATCGCCCTGCCGTTACGGTAGGCGGGATGCCGATTGACCGGCGGCGGGTGTTCAAGTGGCTGCGTCCGGCACGCCGACGGGCCGCTTTTGCAGTCTGCGCGGCGGGATGTTAGAACTTGCGCTCGCCAACGTTCGTACACTCAATCACAAGAGCCCCGAAAACCGCCAGAACGACTAACTTACGGAGATCACCGATGAAACTTCAACGCCACTGGATCGTCCTGAGCCTGGGCCTGGCCCTGGGCCTGATTGGCTACGTCACCGCGCACGCCGGCCATGCCCTGCTCGCTTCGCCGACGGCCCAGGCGGTCGCTGACGTGCAGAAGATCTATGATGCCTTGGATGAGAAGCGCCACATCGATGCCGAGATGCAGACCCGCCAGGACAATCTCGCCGCAGAGCTGAACAAACGCCAGACGGAGATCAAACAGCTCCAGAGCGATCTGGAGCTGCTGCCCGCCGGCGGAGATGATTTTGCCCGCACGCAAGAGGAATTGGAGCGCAAGGCCATCGATCTACAGGCATGGGGAACCTACGAGCAGAAGAAGCTCCAGCGTGAGGTCGCAATCCGCAACGAGCGCATGCTCAAGAAAGTGATCGACGCCGTCGGCCGCGTTGCCCAGGACAACGGCTACGACGCGGTGCTCAATCCTGAAAACAGGATCCAAGTCCCCACGGGCAACCCCGCCCAACCGACCCGAACGGCCAACCTCCCCATCGTCCTATGGAACAGTGGTCAGCATGACATTACCGATCAGGTCATTCAGTTGATGAACAACGAGTTTGCGAACATGGTCTCGGCCCCCTGAGTGCGGCGGCGATGGGCGAGCCCGGCTGTGGCCGGGGGACTGGCCATTGGGGAGACCGGACCGCGTCTTGGCGGCAATAAGGATGCCTGCGGCCCCCGACAGCCTGCCGACCGAACCGGGTGGCGGAGAACCCCAAAATTTGCGACCCTGTTCAGCGAGCATGGCCGCATTCTCCACACAACAGATTGCCGATCGAGTCGGCGGCGAGCTATTGGGCCGGGGCGACCTGGCGATCACCGGCGTTGAGCAGCTCGACCGCGCCGTGCCCGGACAGATCAGCTTCATCCGAGACGCCAAATTCGCCGCCGGCTGGGCCGCATCGAAGGCGTCAGCCGCGGTGATCAGCTTCGGCGTTGATCTGGAACCGGATGACGGCCGGGCGCTGATCCGCGTTGCGGACGCGGACCTGGCCCTGTCCGTTGTGCTCGAGATGTTCGCCCCACCTCCGCCCCGCCTCGACCCGGGCGTCCATGGGACCGCCGTGGTGCACGACACCGCGACACTGGGTCAGGCCGTTGCCATCGGTCCTCACACCGTCATCGGTGGCGGCTGCGTCATTGGTGACGGCTGCGTCATCCACGCCAACGTCACCATCCTCGACGAATCCCGCATCGGCGACGGCACGGTCATCTGGCCCGGCGTGGTCATCCGCGAACGGTGTGAGGTCGGCTGCGGCTGCATCCTCCACCCCAACGTGACGATTGGGGCCGACGGTTTCGGATACCGTCGGGCCGCCGACGGCCAAGGTGTGGTCAAGGTCCCCCAGATCGGAACGGTCAAGATCGGCGACAGCGTCGAGATCGGGGCCGGCACCACCATCGACCGCGGCAAGTTCTCAGCCACGGTCATCGGTGACGGCACCAAGATCGACAACCTCTGCCTGATCGCCCACAACTGTCGGATCGGCCGGTGCTGCATCCTTGCCGGTCAAGTGGGGCTGGCCGGCAGTGTCACCGTCGGCGACGGCGTGGTCATGGGCGGCAAAGTGGCGGTCCGGGACCAGGTCACCATCGGTCCGGGCGCGCAACTGGCGGCGGCCGCAGCGGTGAGAGACGACGTGCCGGCCGGCGCCAGTTGGGCCGGTTACCCCGCTCGGGACGCCCGTGCAGCCTTTCGGGAGTGGGCGGCGATCCGTAAACTGCCTGACCTGGTCAGGGCCCGGAAGAAGAAAGACTAGCGACCAGGGATAAGGTTTCAGCACTTGCCGGGCGTATCATCCGGAAGCGGCCCCGGCCTGGCTAAGCCCTGAACCCGGATGCCCGAACCCTGCTTGATGGAACAGCAACACACCATCGCCAAGACTGTGACGCTCGCCGGACGAGGCCTGTTCTGCGACCAGCCGGTCTCGGTCACGTTTCGGCCGGCACCGGTCAACCACGGCGTGGTGTTTGTCCGCGGCGACCTCGGCGACGCGCCCATCCCCGCGCTCGTCACCCACGTCGCCAACAAGGCACGACGCACCAGCCTCCGCCGCGGCGACGCCACCGTTGACACCTGCGAACACTGTCTCAGCGCCGTCGCCGGCTGCCGCATCGACAACCTGATCATCGAGGTGAACGGCCCGGAACTGCCGGCGCTGGACGGCTCGGCCAAGCCCTACTTTGACGCGCTCAGCGAAGCGGGCATCCAGGCCACCGACGCCCCGCGACGCCGACTTAAGATCACCGAGCCCGTCGTCGTGCGTCAGGACGATGCCATCGTCGCTGCCATGCCCTGTAATGACCCGGATATGCAGGTGCTGTACGAGCTGGATTACGGCCCGTCCGCTGCGCTGGGCCGCCAGTTCCACACCTTCGATCTGAGCAACGGCGATTACGCCCATGAGATCGCGCCGGCCCGCACGTATGTGCTCGAATCCGAAGCCAGGAGCCTGAGGGAGCGCGGCGTGGGCACGCACCTGACGGTGGATGACGTGCTGGTCATCGGCGGCGACGGCCCGCTGGGCAACAACACCTTCCGATTCCCCGACGAGCCGGTGCGGCACAAGATCGTTGACCTGATTGGCGACCTGTACCTGCTGGGCGCGCCGATCCAGGGCCGTATCATCGCGTACAAGTCCGGCCACGCGCTCAACCACGCGCTCGTCCGCAAGCTGATCAAGCAGTGGCACGGCCAGAGCCGACACGACCTGGCCGCCACCCGCAACGTCGTGGACATCCGCAAGCTGATACGCATCCTGCCGCACCGATATCCGATGCTGCTGGTTGATCGGGTGATCGAACTGGTCGGCGACCAGCGTGCGGTGGGCATCAAGAACGTGACGATCAACGAGCCGTTCTTTCAGGGCCACTACCCCGGCACGCCCATCATGCCCGGCGTACTGGTGGTCGAGGCGATGACCCAGCTCTCCGGCGTGTTGATCGGCCAAAACATTGAGCAAACCGGCAAGGTGGCGGTGCTGTTGAGCCTGGACCGGGTCAAGCTCCGCAAACCGGTGACCCCCGGCGACCAGTTGGTCCTCGAAGCCGAAACGGTCAAGGTCCGCAGCCGCATCGCGCAGATGCGCTGCCGCGCCTACGTCGCCGAGGAGCTGGTCGCCGAAGCCGAGGTCAAGTTCATGCTCGTCGATGACGAGCAGGAGTGACACGCCGCTCGCGGCTGAGCAGTCGATGCCCACGATTCACCCCACTGCCGTCATCGAACCCGGTGCACAGATCGCCGACGACGCGGTCATCGGCCCGCTGTGCCACGTCGGCCCGGAGGTGGCCATCGGCCCCGGCACCCGGCTGATCAGTCACGTGTACATCACCGGCCGCACCACTGTTGGTTCGCGCAACACGTTTTGGCCGCACAGCTCGATCGGCGCCGACCCGCAGGACTTGAAGTTCCAGGGCGAAGATTCCCAACTGATCATCGGCGACGACAACGAAATCCGTGAATCCGTCACCATCCACAAAGGCACAGTCAACGGCGGCGGCACCACCCGGATCGGCAACTGCAACCTCTTCATGGCCGGCGTCCACGTCGCGCACGATTGCATCATCGGCGACCACGTCATCGTCGCCAACGCCGTCCAATTGGCAGGCCACGTCCACATCCAGGACCATGCCACCGTCTCCGGCGCCTCGGCCGTGAACCACTACGTCACGATCGGCCAGTACGCGTTCGTCGGTGGCATGACCCGGGTCGTCAACGACGCACCGCCCTACATGATCGTCGAAGGCAACCCCGCACGCATCCGCGGTGTCAACGTCATCGGACTCGAACGCAGCCGCTTACCCGCCCAGACCATCGGCCATCTGAAAAATGCCTACCGACGCCTGTTCCGAATCAACCCCAACGGCGAAGGCGAACCGATCCGCCCTCAAGACCGCAGCCCCCAATCCACTTCTCCCACAATGGCGCAAAACATCGACCAGCTCGAACGCGAGTACGGCCAAGACCACTGCATCGGCACCCTGATCACCTTCATTCGTGACAGGTCCGTCGGG
>JAZGCX010000047.1:0-10850 GCA_036477175.1 Phycisphaeraceae bacterium | reverse complement strand
GTATTTCCACCAGGGCATTCCCCCGTTCAGGGCGTATCCGCCCAGGATCCGCGACCCCAACACGCAATGATAAAGACCATTGCCGATCATCGAGGCCATGGCCGGGATCAGCTTCGGCGTGTATTGATAGTCCGGGTGGACCATGATGACGATGTCGGCCCCGTTACTCAGGGCCAGCTCGTAACAGTGCTTCTGATTGGCCCCGTAGCCCTGATTCTTGAGGTGGGTATGAACGATGGTGTGGGGCAGTGATCGGGCAATGGCCGTGGTCTGGTCGTCGCTTGCGTCATCCACCACGATCACCTGATCCACGACGCCCTGGGCCATCACCTCATCGTACGTCTGGCGCAGCGTCCGAGCCGCGTTGTAGGCCGGCATGATGACGACGACTTTTTGGTCCTTAAACATATCAGACGTGATGTAGGTGATAATGCCAGCTCTTGGTGAACTCAGGAAACGACCGCTGCCGATACATTGCTGCTTGGAACGGCGTCGCGTTCTTTCTGAAAAACGAGTTCCATTGTACCGCCCCGTCTCAGAACTGCTTCCAGCCCGGCCAGCATCGCGAACACGGGGAAGCTGCCCAGGCAGAGCCATTTCTGCACCGCGATGCCCCAGCGGGAATAATCCTTCACATGAGTGTTATTCCCCTTGAGCGCTTCAAAGAGAACTTCTCTTTGGCCGAGCAGACAATTCAGGATACTTTGCTGCAACCCAAAGGGGTTGTGTTCCAGCGAGAAGTGTCGCTGTTCAATCAACTTGAACCCAAACCCTCTCATCGCTGCAGTCAAATCGGATGCTCCCAGAAAAAACAGGTGCTTGGGCGGGTCAAGATGGAGCCAGTGTCCGCGGAACAGTTTGCTTTGCACACTGTCGATGTTGGGCGTGGACATCAGCAGGTAGCCGTCGGGTTTAAGGATCTTCCGGATAATCCGCAAGGTTGTTTTTGGCTCGGTCAGGTGTTCGAACACATGCCACATACAGATGCCGTCAAAAACATGTTCGTTGTAGTCTGCCGCTTCGAGCCGGCCGACTTTAAGCTGCACGCCCGGAATCTGCCGTGCCCGCTGGGCGGCTTTCCCGGATAATTCTATCCCGTAGCCGTCGAACCCCTGCTCGATCAGGCAGCCCAGGAATCGGCCGTTGCCGCAACCGATATCCAATATCTTCGCCGGCGGTGCAATATACCTGCGCACCCTGCGGGCCCGCGCCGAGCGGAACTGATCCAGCACCTTCTCGATGAGCCCGGTAAACTTCGCCTCCCCTTTGCCGTAATAGGATTCGTCATAGGCTTGATCCAATTGTTCGCCGGTGGGCCTGGGGCCCAGGAATACCGCTCGGCAGTTGAGGCAGCGGTACAGATAGAAACGCTGTCCCGAAATGCTGTCGGTCGGATACAGCTTCACACTTCGTTGGGTTCCGCAATAGCCGCAAGGGTTTGCATCGTCGGGGCAGGGGGTTGGGGAGCTTGTCGAGCCATCGCCGTTGTCCATCTTGAGACCCGTCCCTGCGCCCTACTTTTCATCGAACTGGCCCATCCTGCGCAGCCGGTCGTACCGCTTGTTGACCAGGTTCTCGATCTTGAACCGTTTCAGTTCGCGCAACGATTGGATAACCCACTTTTCGAGGTTGTCCGATGTGGCGCGGGGGTTGCGGTGTGCGCCGCCAAGCGGTTCGGCGATGGCTTCGTCGATCGTGCCGTGTTTGAGGTTGTCTGATGCGGTGAGGTTGAGTGCTTCTGCAGCTTTGGCGGCCGCTTCGCCCGTCTTCCACAGAATGGACGAACACCCCTCCGGGCTGATCACGCTGTACCAGGCGTACTGCAACATGGCGACGCGGTCGGCCACGGCGATCCCCAGCGCGCCGCCCGATCCGCCTTCGCCGATGATGACGGACATGATCGGCACACGGAGCCGGCTCATCTCACGCAGGTTGACGGCGATCGCCTCGGCCTGGCCACGCTCCTCGGCGCCGATCCCCGGAAACGCGCCCGGTGTGTCCACAAACGTGACGACCGGAAGGCCAAACTTTTCAGCCAGCTTCATCTTCAGCAGCGCCTTGCGATAGCCTTCGGGGTGCGCCATGCCGAAGTGGCACGCGATGCGTTCGTTGGTTTCCTTGCCTTTGTTGTGAGCGATGACGAGGCACTTGTGCGGGCCGATGCGGCCGAATCCGGTGATGATCGCGTGGTCATCGCCGAAGTGACGGTCGCCGTGCAGCTCGCAGAAGTCCTTGACGAACGCGCGGATGTGGTCGATCGGCTGCGGCCGGCCGGGGTGGCGGGCGACCTGGACGGTCTGCCACGGCCCGAGCTTGCCGTAGATCTTCTTGAGCATGGTGGTGTGGTTCTGCCTCAGCTTCCGGATTTCAGCGCCGAGGTCCACGCTGCCGGCGGCGGTGCGGTCCGCGTGGTGCGTCTCCAACTGTTCGATTTCCCGCTCCAGCTTGAGCAAGGGCCGCTCGAACTCCAACTCGAATGTCCCGTTATAGGCATTGACGGCGGTCATGTCGGTTCCCTCGTGGGCGCGGCCGCAACCTGCCGCCCGGCCGTGAAGCTGCTATTCTAACCGTCCATGATGAGCTTGGACAGCGTGCTTCAGGACGTGCGGCAAATCACGATCGTGGGTACGGGGTTGATCGGCGCCAGCGCGGGTTTGGCGCTCAAGTCCGCCGGTTTTGTCGGGCGGATCGTGGGGGTCGGCCGGCGGCGGCAGACGGTCGATCGTGCCCGTGAGCGTGGGTGTGTCGATGAGGCGAGCACCGACCTGGCCGCCGCCGCACGCGACAGCCAATTGCTCATCCTCGCCGTGCCGCTGGGCCGGTTCGAAACCGTGTTTCAACAACTGGCCGACTGCGACCACGACGGCTTAATCCTGACTGATGTCGGTTCGACCAAACAGGACGTGTGTGCGCTGGCGCACAAGCATCTGCCTGATCCGCGCCGATTTATCGGTTCTCACCCGATGGCCGGCAGCGAGCACCGCGGGCCCGACGCGGCGCGGGCCGATCTGTTCAATGGCAAGCCCTGCATCATCACACCCGATGACCGGACCGATCCCGCCGCCCTGCGCGGCGTCGAGTCATTGTGGACGATGCTCGGCATGTCACTGATCCGCATGTCGGCCCAGGAGCACGACCGGCAAACCGCGGTGGTCAGCCACCTGCCGCACGCCGTGGCCGTGCTGCTCGTTCAGGTGACGGCCGAACTGGGTGGCTTTGACCTGGCGTCCACCGGCTTCCGTGACACCACCCGCCTGGCCAGCAGCAACCCCCCGATGCGGGCCGACATCCTCATGGCCAACCGAACGCAGATCCGCCAGGCGCTGCGGGCGTTGCACAAACAGGCCGATTCGCTCGATCAACTGCTCCAGCACGCCGATTACGACACGCTGCTGAAGTGGCTCACCGACGCCAAGAAAGCCCGCGATGATTGGCTTGAGAACCGAGACTAAAACCACGGATTCACACGGACACAGACAGGGCAGCCGGCAAGACACGACAGCAACTTACCCGTGTTCATCTGTGAACATTTGTGGCTTGTCGTGTTACGGACCTTGTCGGCTCGAAGGATAAGAAATAGATGCGGTACGAACTCGGGTTCGTCGGCGCGGGAAACATGGCTGAGGCGATCGCCCGCGCCGCGATCGATCACAGCGTGGTAACGGCGGATCGGATGATCGCGGCCGACCCGGTCGAAGCGAGGCGAAACCTGTTCGCGACACTTGGCATCACCGTCGTGGACGATAACGCCAAGGTCATCCGTGAATCGAAGCAAATCATGCTGGCGATCAAGCCGCAGACACTGGCCCAGCTCGGCGATGACCTGGGCGCGATCGACACGCAGCGGCAGGTGGTGCTGTCGATCATGGCCGGCATCTCGACACGGAAGATCGAACAAACGATCGGCGGCCCGGCGCGCGTTGTGCGGATCATGCCCAACACACCGCTGATGGTCGGCCGAGGCATGGCGGGCGTGGCGCTGGGGCAACACGCCCGGCCCGACGACGACGCGCTGGCGATGAAACTGTTTAACGCCGCCGGCGTCGCCATCCGGGTGGACGAATCGGCGCTCGACGCGATCACCGCCGTCTCCGGGTCAGGCCCGGCGTACCTGTTCTACCTCGCCGAAGCGATGGAGCAGGCGGCGGCCGAGCTGGGCCTGGGCGAACACGCCCAATTGCTGGTGCAACAGACGCTGCTTGGTGCGGCCACGTTGTTGGCGCAATCGCCCGACACCGCGGCCGAGCTTCGCGGGAAAGTCACCAGTCCCGGCGGCACCACCGAAGCGGCTGTCAAACACCTCGGCAGCAACGCGACCACACAGGTCATCATCAACGCTGTGAAGGCCGCTTGGCAGCGCTCAAAGGAGTTAGGCGATTAGAAGCACAACTGTTTAGCGACCCCCGCAGGGGCGTGCTTGCATCTGATCTACCGAATCGCACACGCAAAGGAAAAAACAATGGCAGAACACTCCCTTCGGATCGCGCTCCTGCTCAATCGCCTGTCACTGGGTCTGTATTTCATGATTGCCGGCGTGGGCAAGTTCACCGGCGGCGTCGGCGAGTTCGTTACAGGGCCCTTCGCTGCGATGAAACCCGACTGGCTGGGGGACTGGTTTGCCACGCCGTTTGGCTATGCGTTGCCGTTTGTGGAAGTCGCCGCCGCTGCGTTGTTGATCGTCGGCCTGTTCGGCCGCGCCGCGGCGGGGTTGATGGCCCTGTTGTTGATCAGTTTTATGATCGTGGGCGGCATCGATCATGCGCATCTCCCGTTCAATCCCAACGTGATCCTGGCAACGGTTGCCCTGCTGTTGGCTGTCATCGGTCCCGGCCGAATCAGCCTCGACGCGGTGTTGGGCCGCAAGCACAGGACCACGAACCAATCACAGCACCGTGTCCGACCCCGGCCCGTCGTTCATAAAAACCATTAATCGCTCACGCATGTACGCAACCCTCCGCGATTTCATCGAAGCCCTTGACAAGGCCGGCGAACTGCACCGTGTCAGTGCAACCGTTTCGCCGATCCTTGAGATCAGCCGGATCACCGACCGTATCAGCAAGAGCCCGGCCCCGTCGGTCAGCGACACGGCCAGGCGAACCGATCCGCGCCACGCACACCTCGGCGGCAAGGCGCTGCTGTTTGAAAACGTCCAGGGCAGCGCGACCCCCGTGGCGATCAACGTGTTCGGCAGCTACCGCCGGATGGAGATGGCGCTGGGCTGCAACGAGGGCGGCTTTGAAGCGCTGGCCGATAAGATCGGCGCGCTGGTCAGGCCCGGACCGCCCACTGGGTTGATCCAGAAGATGAAAAAAGGGCTGGAGCTGGCCAGGATCGCTTCGTTCGCCCCCAAGCTCGTCAGGTCGGGCATCTGCCAGGAAGTGGTCAAGACCGGCGATGAGGTCAATCTGTTTGCACTGCCGATTATCAAGTGTTGGCCGTTCGACGGCGACCCCCGGAAGGTGGGCTATCCGGTTGATCCTCCGCCCGGCGGCGGTGACGGCCGATTTATCACCTTCGGCGGCGTGTACACCATTCACCCCGACGATGCGGGCAAACCCCCCGGCGTACCGCGACCGTCGCGCAACGTCGGGATGTACCGTGAACAACTGATTGATCGCAACCACACCGCGATGCACTGGCACGTGCACCACGACGGTGCCCGTCACTGGCGCGCCTGGAAGAGAGTAGGCAAACCGATGCCGCTGGCAATCGTGCTTGGTGGTGAAAGCGTATTGCCCTATGCCGCCACCGCGCCGCTGCCGCCGGGCGTTTCGGAACTGCTCATGGCCGGGTTCCTCAACAACGGCGGGATCGAACTGGTCCCGTGCAAGACCCCGGGGCTCGACATGCACGTGCCCGCCAACGCCGAGATCGTGATCGAAGGGTACGTCTCGACCGAATGCGGACCGGTCGGTTACGACCCGCGCGATCCTCAAGCCCCAGGCCTCAACCCGCAGGCCGAAGTTTTCGAGGGTCCCTTCGGCGATCACACCGGGTTCTACTCGATGCCCGACCGCTACCCCATCTTTGAGGTGACCGCGATTACGCACCGCAAAGACCCGATTTACCCGAGCACCATCGTCGGCCCACCGCCGCAGGAAGACTACTACATGGGCAAGGCCACCGAGCGCATCTTCCTGCCACTGCTAAAGACGCTGATCCCCGACATTATCGACTACGACCTGCCGATGTTCGGCGCGTTCCACAACTGTGCGTTCGTGAAGATCAAAAAGGAATATCCGCTGCAGGCCCGCCGCGTCATGCACGCGATCTGGGGCGCGGGCCAGATGGCCTGGACCAAAATCATTATCGTCGTTGATGAACGGGTGAATGTGCACGACCAGGACGAAGTGCTGTTTCACCTGTGCGCCAACTTCGATCCCGGCCGCGACGTCGAAATCGTCAGCGGCCCGTTGGATATCCTGGATCACGCCGCTCCACGGTTGGGCGCCGGCCATAAGATCGGCTTCGACGCCACCGCCAAGATCCCCGGCGAAGAAGTAGGCGGCCACCCCATCCGCCCCTGGCCGCCGCCGCAGGTGATGGAGGAGCAGATCAAAGCGCTCGTCGAGAAGCGGTGGGAGGAATATGGGTTCAAGTAAGCGCCAGGTTTTCCCGTTGCGATGCCTTGCCGACACCGCGGCCGGCGACCTGCTAGAATGGTAGGATCCGAACCGCCTTTATCCATGACAATTTGGAGCACGTGCTTACCTTCCCTCACGGAGACGCGGCCATGATCGATTGGCGACAATACTTGACCAGCAACGAGAAAATCTGTCATGGCCAGCTATGCGCCAAGGGCACGCGGGTACTGGTGACCAACATCTTGGACAGCCTTGCTGAAGGAAGCGCCCGTGATGAAATCCTGAAAAGTTATCCGACGCTGCAACCGGAACACATCGACGCGGCGATCGCCTACGCAGCAGAATTGGCGCGTGCAGAAAGTTTGTTGCCGATGGCCGGTCTATGAAATTCAAGCTCGATGAAAACATCCCTGTCGAGATCGCCGACGATCTGCGGGCCGCGGGCCATGAAGTGGATACGGTGCCGGACCAGGGTCTTGCCGGCACTGAATACCCGCTGCTGCTCGAGCGGGTTGCTGCGGACCGGCGGGTGTTGTTGACCATGGACAAAGGGATTGCAGATGTGCGGGTTTATCCGCCGGATCAGTACGCCGGTCTGGTTCTCTTTCGTCCCAATGCAACCGGTCGTCGCGGTGTTATGGATTTCATCCGACGCTATTTGCCGAGTCTGGTCGAAGCGGACGTTGCGGGTCGGCTCCTGATCGTTTCTGAGAGCGGCATCAGAATCCGATAGCCGCCGTCATTTCGCGGACCGACGGAGGTGCGGTAGGCGCACAGGCAAACCCAGCCGGCGGCTGACAACCGCCGGACCGCGGCCTGTCAGGTCGCGGCTGTTGTGTGGCGGTGATGGCGACGGTCAGGCGTCGGCGGGTTTGCCGTCGGTGTCGTCGTGTTGGGCTTCCTGGAAGATCAGGGCGATCAGGGCGGGGATAAAGACCAACAGCGGAATGGTGATCGCGTGAGCGCTGAGGCTGTCGGTGACGGTCTGTCGCCAGGGTTGGAAGTTGAGCACCAAAGCCATGCCGCCGAGCACGGCGATCGTGGCGCCGCCGACGCTGGTGAACAGGACGATCGACAGTTTCCAGAGGATGAACGCGAGCATGCCGCACAGGATCAGGCCGATCAGGGCGCCGACCCAGTAGTGTTTGGCCGTGGCGGTGCCGGCGGTGCCTAGCAGGTGCGCAATGCTGGACCAGAGGTTGGCGCCGAGGAACGCCCCGGCCAGGCCGCCCAGCGCGGCGACGGCATACTTCAACAAGGGGAAACAGCAGACGGCAAAGAGCAGGCCGAGGCAGCCGGCGACGATGTATTCGGCGTTGATCTTCTTGCCCAGGTAATAACCGGCAAACATTCCGACCGCCAGGGCGAGCAAGACGGTGACGGCCCGGTAGAACTTGTAGCCGCTGAGCATGCACAGCACGCCGACGATAAGGAAAACGATCGCCCAGACGACGCTCATCGCCTGCAGTGACTCGATGAGGGCGCCGGGGTGGGCGAGTGTGTCGCCGCGGCTGAAGACGGTGGTGACGGTCTCGAAAAGGTTTTCGAGTGGGCCCTGGGTGGGCGGTTGGACCTGTGCGAGTAGGCTGAGCATGGTGTCGCTCCTTTGTTTAGTCCCAAGTCCCTGGTCCTGAGTCCGAAGCCTTCAGCGGCAGTTTCTGGATCAGGCCGGTTCGGCCTTGGACAAAGAACGGAGGACCGCAGACTTGACCTACGTATCGGCTTTGTGCTTGAAAAGCGTCCACTGAATTGCGACGCCGAGAATGGTTATCAGACCTACCGTCAGCAGCCGCAGCCGGGTGGTGGTGGGCAGCGATGAGTACATCTGCGGGGCGTTGGCGGCGATCAGTGGCAGGCCGCCGTACACGATCAGGACCGCCCCGACTAGTGCCGACTGAAAGCTGGCGGCCAGGTAGGGCAAGATCAGGCCCAGCAGCAGCCCCCCGACCGCACCGCCGATCCCCACCACGATCACGCTCATGCGACCCGAACCGCCCAGGCCGTCCCACCAAACGCCCATATCGGTTTTCTGCTGTTCATAAACCGTCTTGAGGTTTTGCCACAACTGGTTGATCGCTTCGCCTCCGACGATTTCGGCCGGGTCGATCATCAGGGCGTCGGTGTTGGCTTGCGGGGGCAGGCCACTGCCTTGGGCCGCCAGCGCCGCGATCGAAAACACCAGTGCCAGCAACAGGGCGCCGCTCAGGCCCATCCAGACGCGGAACAGCAGCCACGCCACCAGGCCGCAGGTGATCGCCCCGGCGATGAGAAAGAACAGCACGTACTGACTGTTGCCGGCCTCCTGCGCCACCGCCGCGGCCACCAGCCCGCCGAGGACCAGCCCGCTGACGGCGCACGCCGGCCGGGCCAGCCGCATGCCCATCAGCCACAGCCCCACGCCCAGCAGCACCGCCGCGATGAGCACCGACTGGCCGATGGCCGGCAGGTCGCCTGGCAGCGTTGAAGGATCAATGGCGGCGCTGTTGGGGTCCACGGCTGAGTGCTCACCTGCCCGAATGCAACGATCGAGCCAAACCGCTGATATTGGATGCCGGGTCAACCCCGAGCCGGCCTCGGTGAAGCCGCTCCGGCGACTTAATTGCCAGCTCTGACAGCATGATATTATCGCCCAAACGCCCGTTGACGCGTTACAATGCGCCTAGTCATGGCCCACAACGATACCGACACCCGCCTCGACCCGCTGCGAAAGCAGATCGACAAACTTGACCGACAGATCGTCGAGCTGCTCAACCAGCGTGCCAAGGTCGTCGTCGAGATCGGCAACATCAAGCGGAGCGACGACTTGCCCATCTACGCCCCTGAGCGCGAACAGCAGGTGCTCGAACAGGTCCGCGGCTACAACAAAGGCCCGCTCAGGGACCAGACCGTCGAAGCGATCTGGCGCGAAATGATGAGCGGCAGCTTTGCACTCGAGAGACGGTTGCGGATCGGCTACCTCGGCCCGCCCGGGTCGTTCTCGCACATGGCGGCTCGGCAAAAGTTCGGCGCGTCGGTGGAGTACGACGACCTGGAAGACATCGCGGCGGTGTTCGAGGAGATCGGCCGCGAACACATCGACCTGGGCCTGGTGCCGATCGAGAACTCAGCCGTCGGCGGGATCGGTGAAACACTCGACTCGTTCCTGGAAACGCCGGCTCAGGTCTGCGCCGAGGTGCAGATTAACATCCACCACAACCTGCTGGCCAATTGTGAGCCGCAGCGGATCACCAAGGTGTATTCGAAACCGGAAGCGTTTAGCCAGTGCCGTAAGTGGCTCAGTGTTCAGCTCCGCCAGGCCGACCGGGTTCCCGTGGCGTCCAGTTCCCGCGCCGCCGAGCTGGCCAGTGAGGAACGCAACGCCGCGGCGATCGGTTCGAGCCTCGCCGCCGAGCTGTACGGCCTGAAGACTCAGTTCGCCAACATCGAGGACAACCCCAACAACGTGACGCGGTTCTTCGTCATCAGCCACCAGAGCCCCAAGCCCACCGGCGACGACAAGACGGCCATCATGTTCACCACCGAGCACAAGGCCGGGGCGCTGACGAGTGTCTTGGACGTGTTCCGCGACCACGGGCTGAACCTGACGCACATCGACAAGCGCCCGAGCAAGCGGGTCAACTGGGAGTATTACTTCTTCATCGACCTGTTGGGCCACCAGTCCGACCCGCCTGTTAACAAGGCGATCGACGCTGCCCGCAAGCACTGCCTGCAACTGAACGTGCTCGGCTCGTTCCCACGGGCCAGGGACGTGTTGTGACGTGCATGGTGTTGAACCGCAAAGGCACCAACGACACCAGGAGGCAAGGCCTCGGCTTTGTCCACCGGTCAATCCGTCTGCGCACAGCCGCGTCACTGGTGCTGATCGTGCCGCTGGGGTTTTGGCTGAGGCGGTTGAACCTCGGGCCTGAATCCAGGTGGATCGCCAACTGGGGCGGGAGCCTGTCGTACGAGGTCTTTTGGATGCTTGTGGTGTTCCTGTTCGTGCCACGGCCCCAGCGGATAACAGCGATTGCCGTGGGCGTGTGCGCGGCCACGTGCGCCCTGGAGTTCGCTCAGCTTTGGCACCCGCCGTGGCTGCAGATGATCCGTTCAACCTTCCTCGGCCGGGCGGTCCTCGGCACCGCCTTCTCGTGGTGGGATTTGCCGATCTATCCGGTCGGGTGTGCATTGGGCTGGCTTTGGCTCAGACGATTGTGCAAGTGGGGCGATCAGGCGGCCGGCCCACCCGCCCACTGATCGTGTCCCACAAGCGACAATCTGCCCTGC
>JAZGCX010000046.1:0-14913 GCA_036477175.1 Phycisphaeraceae bacterium | reverse complement strand
GGCCAAACAGCACACGCAGCCCGATAACGGTTCGGCGTTGCGCAAGTGGACCATCGTGCTGCTGTTTGAGCGGCCGGCCGACAAGACCGCCAGGGTCAGCTTCTATGTGGGTGACGACGAGGTTGCTCATTTTGACGCGGCGTTTATCGGGTCGGGGCCCTGAGCCGCCGATAGCATGTGGGCCTGGGTGTTTGCATCCAATGATTTGCTTCGATATGATGCATGGCTTGGCACTGAACAGACCAGCCAGAGTTGAGGAGTAGCCTATGGCGATCCGGATCAAAGCCCGCGGGGGTGAATCGGCTGAGCAGATCATGCGCCGGTTCAAGAAGCTGTGTGAAAAAGAGGGGCTGACCAAAGAGATCAAGCGCCGGGCTTATTACGAGAAGCCCAGCGAACGGAAGCAGCGGGCGCTGCGCAAGACGCTCAAGCGGATCCAGCAGCAGCAGGCGATGAAAATGGCTGGTCGGCCGACCGGTCGGGTGACCGGCCGGGCGAACGGCCGGGTGACTGGCGGTCGTGCCGGTGGTCAGTCCGGCGGTCGTGCCGGTGGTCAGTCCGGCGGTCGTCGCCGCTAATCGTTGAGCCGGGGCATTGATGCTTGGGGGCGTGGGCGCGGCGATTAAAAGTATGTTCCATTTCTCCGTGTGCCACATGCAGGGGGCGCGTGCTCACATTACCTTGCTGACTTGTCGAAGCAGGCGTGATTCGCTACGCTGCCCGGCCTTTGGCCGCGCGGCGGATTGGTTGCACGGCCGAATTGAGTGTTCCCACTTCAATCAGGAGAGATCAAGATGAGGGCGTTGACCGGGGCTCGTGTCCTGGCGGTCGGCCTGGTCGGGATCGTTGCATCACCGGCGGCGGCCGGCCCGATCGGCGAACTGCCCCCCGCGTATTGGCTGGCGCCGGCCGGGGCGGTGTTGGCGCTGCTGATGGCCTTTGTGTTCTACCGCATCGTCATGGCCGCCAGCGAGGGCGATGAGAATATGATCCGCATCGCCCAGGCGGTTCGCGAAGGGGCTTACGCCTACCTGTCGGCGCAGCGGAAGGTGGTAGCGGTCGTGTTCGTCGTGCTGCTGGTCATTCTGGCGCTGATGGCGTTTGTGCTGAGGCTTCAGTCCGAACTGACGTTTGTCGGCGTGGGTATCGCCGGGTTCCTCTCAGGGCTCTGCGGCTACTTCGGCATGAAGACCGCTACCAACGCCTCGGCCCGCACCACGGCCGCGGCGAAGCAATCGCTGAACAAGGGCTTGCGCGTCGCCTTCCGCGCCGGCGCGGTCATGGGGCTGTGCGTGACCGGCTTTGCCCTGTTGGATGTGTCGGTCTGGTTTTACCTGCTGACGCAGGTCTTTCGCGTCGATAGCCTCGTGACGATCACCACGGTCACGCTCAGCTTTGCGATGGGCGCGTCGCTCCAGGCGTTGTTCGCCCGTGTGGGCGGCGGCATTTACACCAAGGCGGCCGACGTTGGGGCGGACCTGGTGGGCAAAGTGGAAGCGGGCATTCCCGAAGACGACGCACGCAACCCCGCCACCATTGCCGACAACGTCGGTGACAACGTGGGCGACGTGGCCGGCATGGGCGCCGACCTGTATGAGTCGTACTACGGCTCGATCATGGCGGCGATGGCGCTGGCGGCGGCATCGGCATATCGACTGAGCCTCGACAGCGGCGACGCGATCAAGCTCGTGGTCATTCCACCGGCACTGGCCGGCCTCGGCATCGTCGCTTCGATCCTGTCGATGTTTGTCGTTCGCACGAAGGAAGGCGCTTCGATGAAGCAACTGCTCAGGGCGTTGCACGGCGGCGTCTGGGCGAGCAGTGTGCTGATCGTGATCGGGGCGGCGGTCCTCTTGAACATGCTGTTGGATGGGATCGATGCGGTGTCGGCCTGGGGCATCTGGGGCGCGATCGTTGCGGGGCTGGTCGCCGGGTTGGTCATCGCATGGGGCACCGAGTTTTTCACCAGCTACGAACACGGGCCGACGCAGCGGATCAGCGAGCAGGCGCAGACCGGCCCGGCCACGGTCATCATCGCCGGGATTGCCGAGGGGATGCGGTCCACCTGGATTCCGCTACTGGCAATCGTTGGGGCCATCCTCGTTGCGTTCATCAGTGCCGGGGGGAACCAGACGTTCCTGATGGGCGTGTTCGGCGTGGGCCTGGCGGCCGTCGGCATGCTCTCGACGCTGGCGATCACCCTCGCCACCGACGCCTACGGCCCGATTGCCGACAACGCCGGCGGCAACGCCGAGATGACCCATCAGGAACCATACGTGCGTGAACGCACCGACATGCTCGACTCACTGGGCAACACCACCGCGGCGACGGGCAAAGGTTTTGCCATCGGCTCGGCGGCGCTGACCGCACTGGCCCTGCTCGCGGCCTACGTCATCACGGTGCAGACTGTGTTGGCTGAACAAGTCGAAGGCGGCATCATTACGATCGGCGGTGAACAAGTCGAAGTGGCAACAGCCACATTGCCGCAGATATTGGCCTACTACGACGTTACGCTGATGAATCCGCGGGTGTTATGCGGGTTGTTTCTGGGGGTGATGCTGGTGTTTGTGTTCTGCTCGATGACGATGAACGCGGTGGGGCGGGCGGCGTTCAAGATGATGCAGGAGTGCCGTCGGCAGTTCGGGATCATGAAACAAGCGTTCCGCAGGGAGGGGATGAGTGAGGCGGACATTGCCGACCCGATGAAGTGGCCGTTCAGCGTCGAGAACGAGGGGCACCAGTATCCCGACTATGCCAACTGCGTGGCGATCAGCACACAGGGGGCGCTGAAGGAAATGATCGTGCCTTCGTGCATGGCGGTGATTATGCCGATCGTGGTGGGGCTGATCCTGGGCGTGGCGGGCGTGATGGGGATGCTGGCTGGGGCGCTGGTGTGCGGGTTTGCCATGGCGATTTTCATGGCCAACGCCGGCGGCGCGTGGGACAACGCCAAGAAGTGGATCGAGACCGGCCAACTCGGCGGCAAGGGCTCCGACGCCCACAAGGCCGGCATCGTGGGCGACACCGTCGGCGACCCGTTCAAGGACACGTCCGGCCCGTCGCTGAACATCCTGATCAAGTTGATCAGCATCGTGAGCGTGGTTTTTGCCGGCCTGATCGTGAAATACTCGCCCGTGATCGGGCAGGTGCTACACTTACCGTGAGGATGTGGACCGACCGACACGACTGAGACGACTGGAAGAGCCCAGGGACGGCCATCCCTGGGTTTTCTTACCGGATGGGCCATGACGGACAATCGTGCTTCCAATGCTGCGGCGGTGGGCGTTGCCGACAGCGATGAACGCGCCGCAGCACGTCACGACCGCGCGGCCGACAAATCACAGGCCCGCAGCTTCACCATCGACGCCGCCCGGCTGATGCGCGACCTGCACTGCGAAAACGTCGTCATCTTTGACGTCCAGGGCCTGTCCGACGTGACCGACCACATCATCATCGCCAGTGGCACGTCCGACCGACAGATCCGGTCCGTCGGGCAGGACGTGGAGGAACTGGCCGAGCAGATGGGCTTGCCGAAGTTCGGCTACGACGTGGACGGCCCGACGACCTGGCTCGTGCTGGACTTCGTGGACGTGGTGGTGCACCTGTTCGAGCCGGCCACCCGCACCCATTACGATCTGGAAATGATGTGGGACGACGCGCCCCGCGTGGCGTGGCAACGCGGATAGCCGCGACCTGCCAGGTCGCGGAACTGCGGGCTGTCAGCCCGCAGCTAGAAACAGGTCAACGTGCGCATTTCAAATGAATTCGTCATTCGGATTTTCTGGCGGGTTTGACGTGCACCGCATGTCGCGTGATCGTTACGACGACGCTGTTGCTCAGATCAAAAGTGCGCTTGCCGCCTTTACCGTCGCGGATGGCGCTGACGATCGGGCTCAGTGTCTTGCGAGTCAGCGTGTCGGGCGAACAGCCGGCTTCGATCAGGACCCGTCGCATCAGATCCCACACCATGGCACGAATCAGCTCGCCAACCATGTCGCGGTCCATGATGAAAAGTGTTTCAGCATCGCCGCGGACCTGTTCGTGGTAAATCATTTCGATGGTGCGATTCATCATGTGCGCCACGTCGCGCAGGTGTTGCGCCGCCCCGACCGTTCGGTGGGCGAGGTTGGGTTGAATGTCGTGCAGGACGGGCAGCACGTCATGGCGGAGCCGAGCGCGCAGGCGGGTGACGTCGGCATTGGTATGGTCCCGGCGCCAGGGCTGGTTCAGGTCGTGCAGGAATCGCAGCACGTCAGCGCGATCGAGTGCGAGCATGGGGCGGATGAGCCAGATGTTTGAGCCGGGCTGGACGTGGCGTCGCCAGGCCATGCCCGCCAGGCCGCGCACCGAACTGCCGCGTAGCAGCCGCATCAGGATAGTTTCGAGCTGGTCGTCGCCGTGGTGGGCCGTGGCGACGAAGTCGGCGCCCGTTTGCTCAGCCATTTCGGTCAGCGCGTCGTAGCGTCCTTGGCGGGCAAGCGCCTCGGTGTTCCCGCCTTGCTGGAGCGATTGGGGGTCCAGATCGGCACGGAGGCCGTCCAGCCCCAGTTGTTCAGCGAGTTGGGCGACGAACTGCGCATCAGCTTCGGCCTGGCCGCCTTCGTCGCGCAGGTGGTGTTGCACGTGTCCGACGGTGAGTTTGAGTTTCCATCCCCGCCGCGGCGCGATGGCGGCCAGCGCGCGCAGCAGGGCGACCGAATCACCGCCGCCGCTGACGGCCACGAGTAGCGATGAGCCCGCTTCAACGCCGCAGCGATGGCGAAGCGATCGACCGATCGCTTTGACGAACGGGTGGTGCGGGGCCATGATGGGCCTGGCGGACATGCCGCGATGATACCGCCAACGCCCGGGATCAACGACGGATCGCGGACGTGGCTGATTACACTCCGGGTGCCGCATGATCGAGTTCTTGAAGGAAAATGATTGGGTCCTTCTGCTGGTGGGCGTGAGCCTGGTGACGGTGTGGCTGTTGTCCCGCCTGGCCAAGCGCAGTCGCCGCCAGGCCCAGACGCCGACATTGTCACCCCAGGAGCACGTTGAACGGGCGCGGCAGATCCGGGGCGTACGCGGCGATCTTGATGAATTGATGGTGGAAGTTGAGCAGTTAGCCAAACGGCTGGGCGCTCAACTCGACGCCAAGACGATTTATCTCGAAAAGCTGCTGGACCGGGCGGAGCGCACGGCCGAACAGTTGAGGCAGTTGACCGATCAAGACGCCGCGCCCTCCGGCTCACCGTCGGCTGCAGCATCTGAGGCGCCGCTTGATGATCCGCTTGCCCGCAGCGTGTATAGCCTGGCCGACCAGGGGCTCGACCCGCTGGCGATCGCCCGCAAGATCGGCGAACACGTGGGCAAGGTGGAGCTGATCCTGGCTTTGAGGAAAGTGCAGTAACCGCAATAACCGCAGAAATATGGACAACATTTATACGGTTTCTGCGGTTACTGTGGTTCCTGCGGTTAATTTATTCATTGCCCATTGAGAGGGTTGCGCCTACATTAGTGTGACAATCGGGAGATATAGCCATGATCCAGGGCACGATGACCGCGATGATCACGCCGTTTGCCCGCGGGCGGGTGGACTTCGATCGCCTGCGCCGGAACGTGGCGTTCCAGATTGAGCATGGCGTGGACGGGCTGGTGCCGGTGGGGACGACGGGCGAATCGCCCACGCTCAGCCATGACGAGCACAAGAAGGTGATCGAAGTGGTGGTCGAGGCGGCGCATTCCGGGGGCGGCGGCGGCGGCGGGAAGGTCAAGGTCATTGCCGGGACCGGGTCCAACTCCACCGACGAGGCGCTGGAACTGACCCGTCATGCCAAACAGGTCGGCGCCGACGCGGCGTTGATGGTCAACCCCTATTACAACAAGCCGACGCAGGAGGGTCTGTACCGTCATTTCATGACAATCGCCGACGAGGTGGGCCTGCCGATCGTGCTCTACAACATCCCGGGCCGGGTGGCGGTGACGATGTCGCCGCAGACCGTCGCACGCTTGGCGAAGCATCCGAGCATTGTGGGGATCAAGGAGGCGACCGGGTCGCTCGACATCGCGACGGAAATCCTTTCACTGTGCGACATCACCGTTATCTCCGGCGATGATTCGCTGACGCTGCCGTTGATTTCAATCGGTGCCAAGGGCGCGATCAGTGCCTTGAGCAACCTGATCCCGGACCGGGTCAAGGCGATGGTGGCCGCGGCACTGTCGGGCCACTTCGCCGAGGCCCGCGCGATGCACCTGAAGCTGTTCCCCCTGTTCAAAGGCATGTTCATCGAGACGAACCCGATCCCGATCAAGACGGCGCTGCACCTGGCGGGGATGGATAGCGGCGAGCTGCGTCTGCCGCTGTGTGAGATGGCCGCCGAAAATCGCGCCCAGCTTGAACAACTGTTGCGTGAGCACGGCGTCCTGGACAAGGCGGCAGCCGTGCCCTGACGACAGGTTGCGGGCCCGCGGGTTTGTCAGCCGCCGGGTAATTGTGACGGGCGTAGAGGATACAGTGCAGCGGCTCGGCACCGCATTGCCATGCGGTGCTCACGTGTCACGTCATATCGTTGCGAAGAGCAATAAGACAGGTCTCGGCCGTTACACCGCTGCGAGGGGTTCGGCTTTCATGTTGAATGTGTCGGCGACGGGTTTGTTGGTGAGTTTGCCGTCTTTCATGTTCAGGGCGTTGGCGAAGCCGGGGTCGTTGGCGGCGAGTTCGTCGATGCCGTGGTTGGCCAGGCGGATGGCGTAGGGCTGGGTGGCGTGGCACAGCGCCTGTGTGCTGGTTCGTCCGACGGCACCGGGCATGTTGGTGACGCCGTAGTGCACGACGCCGTCCACGAGGTAGGTCGGGTCGTGATGGGTGGTGGGTCGGATGGTTTCGACACAACCGCCCTGATCCACACCGACATCGACGATGACCGCGCCGGTTGTGATGTGCTTGAGCAGGTCCTTTTTGATGAGCACGGGTGTGCGTCCGCCGGGGATGAGCACGGCGCCGATGATCAGGTCGGCCTGCACGGCGTGCTCGGCGACGGCGTAGGGGTCGGAGTAGATGGTGCGGACGTTGGCGGGCATGACGTCGTCGAGGTAGCGGAGGCGGTCGAGGTTGATGTCCATGATGTTGACGCGTGCGCCGAGACCTGCGGCGACCTTAGCGGCGTTGGTGCCGACGACGCCGGCGCCGAGGATCAGGACGTTAGCCGGCTCGACGCCGGGCACGCCGCCGAGCAGGATGCCGCGGCCCATCATGGGTCGTTCGAGGTACTTGGCGCCTTCCTGGATGCTCATTCGGCCGGCGACTTCGCTCATCGGGGTGAGCAGGGGCAATCGGCCCTCGGGGTCGGTGAGCGTCTCGTATGCGACGGCGGCGATTCGGGCGGCCAGGCACGCGTCGGTCAGCTCGCGGTCGGCGGCGAAGTGGAAATAGGTGAACACGACCTGCCCGGAGCGGAGCATCGTGCGTTCGTCGCCGATCGGTTCCTTGACCTTGACGATCAGCTCGGCCTGTTCGAAGACCTGTTCGTGTTCGGCGACGATCGTCGCCCCGGCGGCGGTGTACTGGGCGTCTTCATACCCGCTGCCGGCACCGGCGCCGGCTTCCACCAGCACCTGATGCCCCGATTCGACGAGCAACTGGACGCCCACCGGCAGCATGGAGACGCGGTACTCGTCGTCTTTGATCTCGCGGGGGACACCGATGATCATACGGGGTGCTCAGAAGTTGCCGTTAGCCATTAGCCGTTAGAAATCAAGTTTACGAAGTACGGCTAACAGCCAGCGGCTAACGGCTAGCGGCTCAATACGGTGCTTACTGTAAATTCACCGGCATGACGACGTAGAGGAAGTTGGGGCCGGTCTTGATGATGCCGGGTTTGTTGGGGGCCTTGAACTCCAGGGTGATTTCGTCTTCGTCGGCGACCTTGAGCGCGTCGAGGATGTAGTAGGGGTTGAATCCGATGTCGATCGGGTCGCCGTCGTATTTGGGGCACTCGACGCCGATTTCGGCCTCGCCCATTTCCGGTGCGCGGCTGGTGACGGTCAGGCCGTCTTTGGTGAATGACAAGCGGACGCCCTTGGACTCCTCGTTGGTCAACAGCGCCGCCCGCCGCATGGCGCTGGCGAGGATGTCGGTGCCAAGGGTGGCTTTCTTGTCGCCGTCCTTGGGGACCACGTCCTTGTAGGGCGGGAAGTTGCCTTCGACGAGGTTCGACGCGAGCACCGCGGTCTCGGTGGCGAAGAGGATCTGATTGTCAGCGACCTTGACCCTGACCGTCTGTTCGCCGTCGTCGAGCAATCGCAGCAGCAGTTGCAGCGCCTTGGTCGGGACAATGGCGGTGCGCTTGCCATCGCCTGCGGCTCGGCAAGTGCCTGTGGCCATGGCCAGACGGTGCCCATCGGTGGCGACGACGGAAAGTTTGTTGGCGTCGCGGTCCACCAGGACGCCGTTGATGGCGTATCGGCTGTTCTCTCGCGCGGTGGCGAAGATGGTCTGGGCGATCAGGCGGTGCAGCTCGCCGGCGACGATCTCAAAGTCGGCGTCACCTTCAAATTCGGGCACCGGCGGGAAGTCGCCGACGGGATAGCCCATCAGTTTGAAGTGGCTGTCCTGGCCTTTGATGTGGGTCAGGTCCTTTTCGGTTTCGAGTGTGAGGGTGGGGTCAACCGACTCGCGGACGATCTGGTTGAGTTTGTCGGCCGGGACGAGGGCCTGGCCTTGGTCGGCGACCTCGACGCGGGGGGTGGTCAGGTGCACAGCCACCTCTAAATCGGTGGCGGCGAGGGTGAGCCCCCCTGATTCTGCGGTGAGTTTAACACAAGTCAGGACAGGCTTTGGGGTCCGTGAGACGACCACACCACCCACCAGGTTCAGCGATTCGACCAGCGCTGAGCGGTCGCAGATGACTTTCATGGCGGTCCCTTCTGGCTCCAATATGCAGAGCGTAGCGTCCGGGGCGTGGAGCGGCAAGCGGAGGCAGGGCCCCATCGGGTTGTTCTGTCGGTGGCCCCCCAAGCCGGTCACTGATCAGGCCGATAAGAAGGGCTGGGAGGCAGCTACGGGTTGGTCGAGGAGAGGGGATGTTGGTCATTCGTCGAGGTCAGCTCGGGACGAGTCGCTATCTCGTCGCGGTGCACGCGGTGGTGTGGATCGCGTTTTGGTGGTGCGCGTCGTCGGTCTCCGCCCAGCCGGACGGATTTTCCGCGGTGCAGGAGAAGGCGGTTTTGCTGCGTCCGCTGGAAGCGGGTTGGTCGATGCGAATCAAAACGTTGGTGGCCAGCCCCGATTCGGCGCACGTGGTGTACCGGGCGGTGCGAACGACGGTGCCGGACGCCGAATCGGTGGTCCTGGACGATCAGCGCGACCCGGGGCGGCATTACATCGTCGGTCCGACGTTCAGCCCCGACTCAACGAAAGTGGCGTACCTGTCGAATCGCAAGGGCTATTGGTTGCTCCACGTCGATGGCCGGTCCGTGCCCGCATACGCCCCGATTCAGCCGCCGGTGTTCAGCCCCGACGGCAAGACGGTTGCCTATCTGGCGCGGCGAGGTCGGTTACGCTCCTGGGTGGTGGGCGGCGTGGCGCACGAGCCGTTCGATTCGATCGCTGGCAACACGATCACGTTCAGTGCCGACTCGTCGCGTCATGCTTACGTGGCGAGGCGGGGTCGCCAATGGTTCATGGTGGACAACGGCCGGCCGGTCGGGCCGTTCGACCGGATTGTCACCGGGCCGGTGTTCAGCGGCGACTCGTCGAAGCTGGCGTTCGTGGCGGTGGTGGCGAGCCGGCAGGCGGTGGTGGTCAACGAGCGGGTGGGGCCGAGCTACTTTCGCATCGGCGGCCGGCCGGTATTCAGCCCGGATTCGTCGCAGTTGGCCTATTGGGCGTTCAAAGGCGACAGGAATTGGGTGGTCGTGCGCGACGGGCGCGAGGATTCAAACTACCTGGCCAACGAACCCGGTGATATTGTGTTCAGCCCCAATTCGGCGCACCTGGCCACGCAGCTCAAGCGGGATCGCAAATGGCAGGTCGTCGTGGGCGGGCGGACTGGGTTTGCCTACGACGCGATCGGCGACGGCAGCGCCACGTTCAGCGGCGATTCGACGCGGCTGGCTTACGGCGCCATGCGCAGCGGCAGGTGGTTCGTCGTGACGAATGGTCGGGAACAGCCGGAGTATGAGGCGCTGCTCGCCGCAGGCCTGCGGTTCAGCCCGGACTCATCCCACCTGGTGTACGGGGCGAAGCGGGACGGCAAGTGGCACATCGTGACCGACGGGGTCGAAGGGCCGACGTTCGATGAGGTAGCGGCGAGCACACTGACGTTCAGCCCGGACGGATCACGGCTGGCGTATGTGGGCTTTCGTGATCGCCGGCCGTATGTGGTCGTCGATGGACGCGCCTATGGTTCCAGTGACGCGGTCGGGCCGCCGGTGTTTAGTGGTGACTCGGGGACGACGGCGTGGCTGGCCCGACGCGATGGGCGTTACCTCGTCGTCGTGGATGGCGTGCCGGGACGAAAGCGTTTCGACCGCCTGGTCCCCGGTGCGCGGCTGGTGGCCGATCCGGACGGCGGGTTCCACACCGTTGCCTACCGCATGCCCAGCCAGCAGCTTTTCCGCCTCACGGTCACCCCCCAGCCTGCGCCGGCCATGGCGGGCGTCGAAGTCGGGTCGCAGTAGTAACGTAGAGCAATGTCCTCCGCGCCACCGGACCTGTCGTCTATTGGGAATTTTGTCATCGCAGGATCAGTCGGCACTGGCTGTCGCCGGGCGGCGGTTGGCAGTTTGCGGCGGCGGTGATACAATCCCAGATTCGTGTTCTCGTGAGGTTTAGGCATGCCCAAGATGAAATCACACAAGGCGCTGCTCAAGCGTGTGAAAGTGACCGGCCGGGGCAAGGTCAAGTTCCGCAAGTCGTGCAACGGGCACCTGCGCAGTCACAAGAGCGGCTCGAAGGTGCGGGAGCTGCGGCTCAAGAGCCTGGTCAAGTCCGGTGACATCAAGCGGCTCAAGCCGATGCTTCACCGGCCGCTGACCGCGGGGGATGGGTAAGTGGTCGGTGGTCAGTGGCCAGTGTTCGGTGGTCAGTGATCAGAGATGGTGGCAATGGGGTCATTACGCTGGCCACCTGGAAAAATCCTGCGAGTCGGGACCCAAGTGCTGCCGGTGGAATCGGCGGCCTCCGCCTTCGCGACAGGAGAGTGATTCATGCCCCGCGTCCGGAAAGGTGCTGCCCGTCGTCAGGCCAAGGTCCGCTGGTTTAAGAAAGTCAAGGGCAACCGCGGCGCTCGGCGTACGCAGTGGCGCAAGGTCCGCGAGACGGTCGTTCGCGCCGGTGCCTACGCGACGCGGCACCGCAAACTGAGGAAGCGAGACTACCGCCGGTTGTGGATCATCCGCATCAGCGCGGCGGTGAAGATGCGAGGGATGTCCTACAGCCGGTTCATCGCCGCCCTCAGGGCCGCCAACATCGGTCTGAACCGCAAGATGCTCAGCGAGATCGCCATCGCCGACCCCAAAGGGTTCGACCAGATCATCGAGCAGGCCCAAAAAGAGGCGATGGACAAAGCGCCGGCGCAGGCGGCGTGAGGCGGCCAGAGGGTCGATAAGTGACCGCTTGGCCGGTGGTCTGTGCATCCGTGCGAGCCACGGGCCAGCGGTTAGTGCGTGGAGATTCAATCGTGCCGATCGAAAAGGAAAAATCCAGTCTGGGCGAAGAGACGTGGCGGCTGTTCCGCATCCTGTCCGAGTTCGTTGACGGGTTCGAGATGATGGCGGACTGCGGCCCGGCGGTGACCATTTTCGGGTCCAGCCGCAGCGGGGCCGAGAGCACGTATTACTACCAGCAGGCGGTCGAGTGCGGGCGGCTGCTGGTGCAGAGCAACTTCTCGGTGATCACCGGCGGTGGGCCCGGCATCATGGAGGCGGCCAACAAGGGCGCGTTCGAGGCCGGCGGACGCTCGATCGGCCTGAACATCTCCCTGCCGATGGAGCAGGAGCCCAACAAGTACCAGACGCACAAGTTGAACTTCCGGTATTTCTTTGTGCGCAAGGTCATGTTCGTGAAGTACGCCACCGGGTTTGTGTGCTTCCCCGGCGGGTTCGGGACGATGGACGAGTTCTTCGAGAGCCTCACGCTCATCCAGACGCTCAAGATCGACCCGTTCCCCGTGGTGTGCATCGGCCACGATTTCTGGGACGGCCTGGTCAACTGGATGCGGCAAACGATGCTCGAGAAATACGGGACGATCGAAGCCAGGGACATGCAGCTGTTCCGCGTGACCGACCACGTTGAAGAGGCGGTGGAGCTGTTAGCCGAGTTCCGCCGGCCCGAGGGTTGGCTGCCGCCCACGTCGCCGGTCGTCACCGAGGCCGCGTCCCAGGTGACTGCCGAGGGCACCCGCGCCGGGGTCGAGCCGCAGCGGGACGTGTAACCTCAGTCACAAGAGTTTCCCTCTCAGAGGTGAAGATCACTTCCGTGGGCGCCGGGCGTCGGCCACCAGCCAGGGATAAATTCAACGCGGCATTGTCCGTGGGTCGCGGCAAATCCATACGCGGCGGACGACTTCGCCGTTCATCAATACAGCAACCAGCAGCAGGGTCATGAACGGCAGATTGACGGCAGCACCCAGGGCGATCAGCAACAGTCGAATATCGCGACCGATGCGAACGCTTCGGCCGGATGCCAGGCGAGTGCGCATCAGACTGTCGTATTTGTCGGCGGTGTAGCTGAGCATGAACGAGCCGATGATGGCGAGCAAGCCGATCAGCACGACCAACGGGCTGCCGCCGGGGGCATAGGTGTGCCACGTCAGCCCAAGCAGGAGAAAGGCATCGGCGTAACGGTCGAGGACCGCGTCGAACCAGCCGCCGAAGTCGCTCGTGAGGAACTTGAGGCGTGCGACTTCACCGTCGCAGCCGTCGATGATGGAGGCGAACTGGGTCAGGATGGCGCCGAGCAACAGGGCGGGATAGCCCCCGATGGCAAACAGGATCGCGGCAACGACGCAGATCACAAACGACGCCACGGATATCTGGTTCGGCGTGATGTCGTGTTGGACCAGACCGCGTGAGATCCGCACCGACAAGGGGCGATTGAGATACCGCGAGACCGGCCCGTCGTTGGGCTTGTCGCGCAACTGGGTAAGCAAAGCGCGCTGGGCTTTGGCCAAGCCCTTGGGATCGTCCACGTCGATCCAGAATCGCATCCCGGTGTCGAAGACGTTGACCTTATCGTCGGCCGCGAGGACGCGTACACCGCCGGAAAGGCTGCTGTCCTGGTGCGTGGCGATACTCCGCTCGATCGCACCAAAGATGGCCGGCGTGCACACAAAAATACCGGTGTCGAAGCCGTCGTAGTCGACCAGACCCTTGCCGATGTCGCGCAGCTTGCGGCCTTGTGTGCTGACTCGAGTGACGTCGTCCAGGTCCACAAAGGGACTGGTCAGCTGGTGATCGACCGCGAGGGTGATTTCGCCTTTGCCCGGCTGTTGCGTCATCAAGTCGCGCAGGATGTCCGGGTCGAACAGGTGATCGGTCATCAAGAGGACAAAGGGCTCGTCCAGGTGCTCTTTGGCCATGAGCACCGACAGCCCGTTGCCTTTTTCCCATTGGCTGTTAATGACGTGGGTGACATTGACACCGCAGCGGGGGGCCAGATCATCCAGGAACGATCGTACCCGGTCCCCGTTGTAGCCGCTGACGACGGCGAACTGATCGATCCCCGCTTCAATGGCACAGCGGATCACCCGTTCAATCAGCGGTATCCCCAGCAGGTGAATCAGGGGTTTGCGGTCACCTTCGTGTGAAAGCCGCGCCCCTTTCCCGGCGGCGATGATCAGACATTTCATCCAGCGGTTCTCCGTCTGGACCGGCAATGAAGGCCTCGGTCATCCGGTAGGCCTCGTCGTCGGTGAACTGCCGGGGTGGGTGCTTGCAGAAGTAGGATGCCGGGGCGGTAAGAACCCCGCCTTCGCCTCGGTCCAGCGCCAGCTTGCAGCAGCGGATCGCGTCGATCACCACGCCGGCGGAATTGGGCGAATCCTCCACGCTCAGCCGCAGCTCCAGATTCATCGGCACGCCGCCGAACAGCCTGCCTTCCATGCGGATGAAGCAGATCTTGTTGTCGTTCTGCCACGGCACGTAGTCGCTGGGGCCGACGTGGATGTTCTGGTCATCGATCCGCGTGGCCGCCACCGCCTGAACCGCTTCGGTCTTCGATGTCTTCTTGGAAGCCAGGCGGCTGTGGTCGAGCATGTTGAGGAAGTCGGTGTTGCCGCCGGTGTTGAGCTGGTAGGTGCGGTCCAGTTTCACGCCGCGCTTCTTGAATAGGTCCGTGAGCGTGCGGTGGGTGATCGTGGCGCCGATCTGCGCCTTGATGTCGTCACCGATGATGGGCAGATTTTGTTCCGCAAAGCGTCTGGCCCAGATCGGGTCGCTGGCGATGAATACCGGGATGTTGTTGATGAACCCAGTGCCGGCTTCCAGGGCGCACTGGGCGTAGAAGCGGGTGGCTTGCTCGGAACCGACCGGCAGGTAATTGAGCAGGATTTGGGCGCCCGATTCCTTGAGCACGCGGATGACTTGTTGCCTGGAAGGTTCGGGGGCCTCGGCGAGGATGAAGGTACGATCGTCGGAGTAATCTTTCATGTGCTCGGAAACGCCGTCGAGGACTTTGCCCATCCGCACGGTGACACCGGTCCTGGGCACATCCTTGCAAAAGACGACGGTGCAGTTGGGTTGAGCAAAGATGGCGTCGGCCAAATCCTCGCCGACTTTGCGCCGGTCGATGTCGAAAGCGGCCACCACCTCGATGTCGAACGGGTTGTAACCGCCGATCTCCCAGTGGATCAGCCCGATGGCATCGTCGGGGTCCTGATCCTTGTAGTAATGGATGCCCTGAATCAATGAGCTGACGCAATTCCCCACCCC
>JAZGCX010000045.1:0-19131 GCA_036477175.1 Phycisphaeraceae bacterium | reverse complement strand
CCATGGCACAGACGTTCAGGACGCGGCCCCCGGAAGTCCGCAACCGGTTATTTTGTAGCGTCGTGCCGGCGTGGAAGACGGTCACGTCACCGAGCGATTCGGCCTGCTCGATGCCGGTGATGGGTTTTCCTTTTTCGTAGGGGCCGGGGTAACCGCCGCTGGCCATCACGACGCAGCAGCAGCAGCGGTTGTCCCAGGACAGGTCAACGTCGGCGAGTGTGCCTTCGCAAGTGGCGATCATGATCTGCACGAGGTCGCCGCGGAGTCGCATCATCAGCGGCTGCGTTTCGGGGTCGCCGAATCGGCAATTGAACTCGAGCACTTTGGGTCCGCCGGCGGTGAGCATGAGACCGGCGTATAGGACGCCTTTGTATTGGATGCCGTTGCGCCGCAGTGCATCGACGGTGGGGACAAGGACCTCGCGTTCGATCTGGGTCATAAGCGTATCGTTGACCACAGGCGTGGGGCAATAGGCGCCCATGCCGCCGGTGTTGGGGCCGGTGTCGCCCTCGCCAACGGGTTTGTGGTCCTGGGTCGGGTCGAGGACGAAGATGTTTCGGCCGTCCACCAAAGCGAGCACGCTTAGTTCCTGGCCGACCAGGCGCTCCTCCACGACCACGGTGTCGCCCGCCTCGCCGAATGCCCGGTCGCGCATAATGGAGCGCACGGCATCGGCGGCCTGCTTGCTGTCGTCACAGACCACCACGCCCTTGCCCTTGGCCAAGCCGGCGGCCTTGACGACCAGTGGTGTCTCGTGGGCTTCGACGTAGTTCAGGGCGGTGCTATATTTGGTGAAGGCACGCGCCTCGGCGGTGGGGATCGACGCGCCGCGCATCAGATGCTTGGCAAAGGCCTTGTCGGCTTCGAGACGGGCGGCCGAGGCGCCGGGGCCGAACACATATCGGCCGGGTCGGGCCAATCGGTCGGCCAGGCCCTGAGACAGCGGGTCTTCCGGGGCGATGACTATCAGATCGATCTGGTTTTGCCGGCAGAAGTAGTCGATCGCGTCGGCGTTCTTGGTGTTGACCGGTTCGATGGCGAGCGGGACGTTGGCACCGATGGTTGCGGTGCCGCCGTTACCCGGCGCAAAGAACAGGCGTCCACAGCGTTTGGATTGTTTGAGTTTCCAGCCCAGAGCGTGCTCGCGCCCGCCGCCACCGATCACGAGGATATTCATGGCCGGGATGATAGAGAAGCGGCGCGGAAAGTTCAAAACATAAACAGGAACTGAAGGTAGAAGAAGTCGATGTCACTGCCGGGCCCGGTTTGCTCCACCCAGTCGTCGGCGAAGAAGTGGCTGTAGCCGGCTTCGCCCTTGAGGTGCTGGTTGATCTGGTAAGTGAACACGACGTCGATTTCGGCGCCAACCTCATTGCTCGTGGCGATGCCGCCAGCCCGGACCACACCGGCGCCGGCGTTGTAAAGTGCATCCGAATCATCCGCCACCCAGAAATAGTGACCGATCACCTTGGTCGTCAGCCTGTCAATCGGCTTGAGCACCACGCCGGTGCTCAGGTCGATGATGTTCTGTCGGCCGATCACGTCGATGTAACCGAGGTATTTGTGTCCCAACGGAAACAGTTGATTGAAGGTTTCCACATCGCCGCCGGCACTCTCATCGCCGCTGGCGTAGTCGAAGCCAACAAACACGCGGGGGGCGCCGAAGAAGTCGGCAAGCTTGTAGCCGACCTGACTGGCGAACATAAACGCATCAATGTCACCCGTACCAACTTCACCGGTCTGATAGGCGCCTTCGACTTCATAATCGAAAGGCGTGTCGCCAACCGGGCCCCGGATGCGGCCGCCGAAGGTGTAGCGCTCTTCGCCGCCAAACGTACCGTTGAATCCGCCGCCGGGGATCGCCGCCGCATCGCGTTCCAGGCCGAGGAAATACAGGTCGAGGCTGGCGTTTTCGATGACCGGTGCCGCGCCGGTCGCATAGATGCCGAAAAATTCGGTCTGGGCGTCGGCGTCGTTGAAGCTGAACTTCTTGACGGGTACGAACTGCGTCCAGAAGCCGGTGACCTTCCAGCCATACGCGCTGAGGATCACCGAGACCCCGTCCCACGCGCGGATAGTGTTGCCCCACGGCAGCGGGCTGACCAGGCGCTGGTTGCCGAACAGCAGTGACTGCCGACCGGAACGGATGGTCAGCGTCGCGTCCTCCCCACCGAGCGTCAACGGCAAAATGACGTCCACAAAGCCCTGAAGCAGGTCTAATTCATCGGCGTCGAGGGTGCGCCGGCCGCCGGGCAGGGTGCGTTCGGTTGAAAAGGCACTCTTGCCCTCCACGAACACGCGCACGTGGTCACCGATATGAAGATCACCGTGCACCAGGAAGCGCGTCAGCAGGAACTCGTCATCATTGGCGGGGACGAAACCAAAGTTTTCCCACACTTCGAATCGGGTGCGGACCTGGCCGCCGAAGCTGATCCAGATGTCGCCATCCTCACTCAGCGCAATGTGTTTGACCGGGTCGAAGAAGTCGCCCGTCTGACTGGTATCGTGATCAGCCAAGGCGGACCAGTCCTCATTTTGGCGCAGCGTCTGGTACCTGGGGCGTTCAAATGCAGCCGCGTTCTCTTGCGCGACGGCGGCGGAACCGATCGCAGCCATGGCAAACGCAGCAGCGAGAATGCACGGTGGGAGGTGCTTGTTCATCACGGCGAGAGTCCTATCTATAGAGGCGCTGGGGAAACACCGTCGCTTAGTGCTCGACTCACAGTAAACAGACATCATACGGTTTTCGAACGGCGTGCAGGTGGGGGCCGGTCTGCCTTGCCGCCCCCGGCGCCACTGGCGGGGGTGCCGCGATCACCACCGGCCTGCGCCCGGCCGCGGGGCTGTGTCTCGCAGCCATTGGCGCAGCAGGTCGAGGGCGGGCTTGCCTTGCACCCCGTAGCGGGTGTCGTGCTCGGGGCCATTGGCGTATACGTCCCACTCGTAGAAGAAGACGCCGGCCGGGTGGGTCGGCGCGACCGGTTGGATTGCATGGGCGTGCGTCGGTGGCCGGATCAAGTCACCCCAGGCTTCGAGGAACGCGGCGTAGCCCATCGCCTGCGCCGCGGCGTCGGCGGCGGTGTCTGACGGGGCGACGTAGTTCCACGGCTTCTGTAGCGCCCACGGCAGGGACGGGTAGCCCACCTCGGTCAGCAGCACCGGCCGACCCTGCTCGGCGGCAAAGGCCAACAGTTGCTCACGGATCTGTCGCCAGCGTTCGGCCAGCGCCGCCGGGTCGGGTCGGGCCGGGTCGGTTTCGGTCACAAGGTTCCAGTACGCGTTCATGGCGATCGCGTCGAGCTGCGGCCAGAACCCGGGCACATGGTAATGGTCCCAATTGGTCGAGTAGATCAATTGCCCCTGGAACCGGCGACGGACGTGCGCAATCAGCGACACCCAGCGCCCGGTCTGCCGTTCGGTCGTCAGCAGCTCCGACCCGACACAGAATATCTGCACGCCGGCCTCGTTGGCGATGCCGACGAAATAGTCGACGACCTCGCGGTAGCTTTGCCACCAGTCGTCCCAACGCTGCGGCTTGATCTTGCCGCGCCACTCGTTGCCGCGAGGGGCCGTGAACAGGACGACCGGCATCAGCACCGTTTGCATCCCCCGGTCACGGGCATAACCGAGCAACGCAACCAGTTGTTGTCGGCTTGGCCCCCGGCCCGGCCCGGTTTCGAGCCGCACCGTCACCGACGCACCATTGGTTTGAAACGCGGGCGTGATCACCAGAACACTGTTGAACCCCAATGCCTTGAGTTCGTCAATCGCGTGTCGATGCGCGTCGAGCGTGTCGGTGTGGTGCAGGTTGATCGCAAAGCCGACTAGTTGTCGGGCAAAGGGTTTGTGGGGCGGGTCAACGTCAGACGTGGCGGTCGATGCCGGCGACAGCAAAACAGTACGCTGGTCCTGCACCGCCAACGCCGCGCCGAGCAGGGATAGGCCGTAACAAATCAACGCCGGGTATATGACTCGCTTGGGCATGTCCCCATTGTTGGCATTGCGCGTCGAAGGGCAAAGGAAAACCCCCGGCTTCCGCCGGGGGCTGTGTGCTCGATAAAAAGTGTGATGGTTGAGCGGCTCAGAACGGTGCCGGCGGCGGGCCCTGGCCGGGGACGTCGGGGACGGCAGGTTCCACATCACCCGGACCACCACCCATCATGGGGACAAACTGCATGACCAGGTCCTTAACATACTTGGCGGTCTCCATGGGGACGAACAGCCGCCCGGCGATGCCGCCGTCCTTAACACTGGCGGACATCGCCAGCGGCGGCAGGTCGGCCGGCGCCTCAATCGGCCCGACTCCCATCATCGCCATGAACATGCCGAACCCGTTGACGATGCCCGAAACGCTCAGGTAGCCGTCCGCCATCGGATCGGGTGTCAGCGAACCGCGGAGGCCGGGGATGGGTCCGTCGGTGCCAAGGCCGGTCGGTTCATCGACCAGGCTCAGCACGGCCCGGATCGTCTGCGGATCAAGGGTCGTGGTGGTGATGATGTAGTTGCCCTTGGCGGCGATGTACCCGCTGTAGCCGCCCATCATCATCATCATCGGACCCATCTGGCCCATCTGCTGCATCATCTCCGGCGGCATGTTCATCTGGAACTGGTATTGGTCGATCTGGACGCCGTCGATCTCAATCGCGTTGGGCGTATAGTCAACGTTGAACGACATGGCGAACTGCCCTTCGGCGCCGTCGATGGGGTACTTCAACTGTTTCATACTTTCAAGGCTCTTTCGCGTATCGGCGAGGTAGGTCGGCCCGTGTTCAACCTCAACGACCTGAACAAAGTTGAGCATGCCCTGGCCCATCGGACCCATGGCGGCTGCCGGATCCGGCGCATACCAGGCCCACGCGCCGCCCTTGACCTGCTTCGACATGGGCAGGCTCTGCTTGTACAAATCCACCATCCACGTCATCTGGCCGGCATCCTCGGGCAGTGCGGCGAGCAAGTCATCGATCATCCGGCTGACGCCGATGCCGCTCAGGTCGAAGCTGCCGGCGATGATGTAGGGCTGATCGGGGAGCATCGACAGATAGTTTGACGCACCGCGGCCACCACCGGGGAACAGCCCGGCCAGTGGTGAGCCCTTCTTGAACTGCACCGCGTAGGTGTACCCCCCGCCCTGCTCGGTCAGGTCCACTGCGAGCACCGCTCCCGCGACATCGCGCACAATCGCGTTGACCGCGTCGGCATAGATGCTGAAGAGCGCGGTCGCGGCCGCCGGGTCAGGCATGTTCACGGCCATCTGCGCCTGGGCCTCGTCCAAACCCTCCTGCAACTTGGGTTGGACCAGCGGCGCCAACGCCTCCATGTTCAACAGAATCGCCGCGTCGCTCGTTGCAAGACAATCCGCCCCCATCTGCCCGACCATCGCCATGTAGTCTGCCGCGGCCCCACCGGGTTCGTACGCTTGCACCACCTGGCGCGTCGGGCTCATCGCTGCAAACGAACCGGCTCGCTTGACAAAACCAGTCTGGCCCCACGGCATCGTCAACGTCGTGATGCCGTCAGACGGATCGGCTGGGGCGGACGGTTCGGTGTATTCACCGGGTTCGGTTGGTGCCGCCACCGCGTCGGCTTGGCCGGTGAAATTGCCCACGAACGCGTCGTAGTCCGTCACCGGCACCAGCAACAACATGTCCGGCTCATTTTCCCAAGCGATCGCCGGGCCGAAGTCCGTCACCACCAACAACAGCGCCCCGTCGTCGTCCACCCCCTCGACCATGCCCAGTTGCTGCTTGAAATTGGCCAGCGCATCGTCCAACTCCGGATTCTCCAACTCCATCTCCTGATTCAGCATCGCGAGCTTGGCACTCGCGCCCGACAGGCTCGGCACGACAAGTACGAGATGTGCGCCGGCCGGCGCCTGATCCAGCGCATCTGCCACCGCCTGGGCGTCAGCGCGCGCCGGCTGCGACCACGCCAGCACCAGCATTGCAATCACCGCTTGGGACACCAATGCCTGCTTCGTCCAGTTCGTCCTCATCCTGTTGCCTCCTCACGGTTAGCTATACAAGGAGAATTCAAGCGATCCAAAGGCTTCGTGACCATAGCCTAAATCCCCCTGCCGGATCCGGCAAATGCCGACTCGATGCGGGCGTTTTTGCCACGGTGTCACACGAGCACCAGCAGCCGGCGGCTGACAACCGCCCGATCGACGGGCGTAGTCCGACGACGACCCCCACGGCAATTGCCCCACAATTGCCTACAATACCTGCCCTGAGATGAAGATCGGACAGGGAAAACGGGTGCTGGTCGCCATGAGCGGCGGGGTTGACAGTTCCGTCGCCGCGGCTCTGCTCAAAGCGGACGGCTACGAGGTCGTCGGCTGTTTCATGCGCTTGGGCAGTGATGACTCGGTTGAAGCGGCCGATGGCTACGACAACATGCACCTGCGCGACTGCGACGCCGACCCCAAGCCTCAAGCCCCAAGTCTCAAGCCCCACCACCACGGCTGCTGCTCGCTCAACGACGCCTCGGACGCCCGCATGGTCGCCGCCATGCTCGACGTGCCGTTCTACGTGCTCAACTTCAAGAAGGACTTCGGCCGGATCATCAACTACTTTGTGGATGAGTACAACGCCGGCCGAACGCCCAACCCGTGCATCCGGTGCAATGACTGGCTCAAGTTCGGCAAGCTCGCCGATTACGCCCGTTCCATCGACGCCGGCTACGTCGCCACCGGCCACTATGCGCGCATTGACCACACGAACGGACATGCCCGGCTGTTGCGTGGCATCGACCACCACAAGGACCAGTCCTACGTCCTGTTCGGCACCAGTCGCGAGTCGCTCAACCACATGCTCCTGCCGCTCGGTCAGATGCAAAAGACCCAGACACGCATCATCGCCGAGCAGATGGGCCTGCCCGTCTTCGACAAGCCCGACAGCCAGGAGATCTGTTTCGTCCCCGACAACGATTACGCTCGACTGGTCACGACGCGCAGCCCCGACATGGTGCGCCAAGGCGATATCGTTACCCGCGACGGCGAGGTCGTGGGCAGGCATCAGGGTCAGCAGCACTTCACGATCGGGCAGCGCCGCGGCGTCGGCGTCTCACTGGGCTACCCCGTTTACGTGGTGGACAAGGACCCCGCCGCCAACACCGTCACCATCGGTGCCAAAGACAACTTGCTGTCCACCTGCCTGACGGCTGATCAAACCAACTGGCTCGTCGATCCGCCGCCGCCTACAGACCCGATCCGATGCCACATCAAGATCCGCTATAACAGCGAGCCCGTTCCCGGCACGGTCACGCGCGGCAGCGACGACACCTTGGCCGTCACCTTCGACGATCCCCAGCCGGCCGTCACACCCGGTCAGGCGGTGGTCTGCTACGACGGCGACGTGGTCATCTGCGGCGGCTGGATCGAGCGGGCAACCCCCGCCTGAATCATCGTCCGGTTCCCCATCGACACGCCTGCAGGTCAATGTGTTGGACCCACAGAACCACCCACCTCACGACGAGAGCGAATCCCCACGGTTCCCGCCGGGCACGGGCTGGTTGCTGGGGCTGACCGCTTTCGTTGGGCTTCTCACACTGGGCGCCATGCTGTACCCGTTCAACTTTCGGTCGAACGCAAGCGGTGGGTGGCTGACACTCATGCCTGTCGGCTGGATGGCCGTGCTGGGCAACATCCTTTTGTTCGTGCCGATGGGCGTGTCGGAAGGCTGGCTGGGCCACAACGTTTTTCGGCGGCATGGGGTGGTCATCGTCGTGGTCGCTGTTGACGCGGCACTGCTGAGCCTCATCGGCCAGACGGCTCAACTTTGGATCGTTGGCCGAGACAGCTCGATGGTGGAACTGCTTGCCAACACGATCGGCGGGACGCTCGGCGGACTGCTCGGCGGCGCCCTTGCACCGGCACTCAATGCGGCCCTGTCGCGGCGATGAGGTGATCGGTGCGGTGTTCAACCTGGCTGGAGAGCGTCCAAACGCAGGTTGATGCACAATGGCCTGTGCCCGGGCCGCTGCATTAACAGCAAGAGAGTGTCGATTCTCGCGCGCGAATCTTGATAGAAAGTCCGAAAGAGGTTTTAACCGGGGAGATCGCGGTTTCCGCCAACGACGTGCGCAAAACGGAGAGGGAGGGATTCGAACCCTCGGTAGGAGGAATACCCCCTACGCCGGTTTAGCAAACCGGTGCCTTCAGCCACTCGGCCACCTCTCCAAGGGCGTCAATTATCATCGCCACTGAACCAGGCGGTGTCAACGCATACCACGGCAGGTGATGACCCCGGCTCAAGCGAAAGCGCCCCAACAAGTGTCCCCAACCCAAAACAAGAAAGCGGCCTGTTGCAGCGCTTCGCCGTTGCGAAAGCGGGCGACCGGACTCGAACCGGCAACATTCAGCTTGGAAGGCTGATGCTCTACCAATTGAGCTACACCCGCATCATGTCTGCGCATTGTAGCCTCCTCACGCATCGTCCCGCAAAGTCCCGAAAAGACCGCTCCTTGTAACGCCTTGGACGGTATCGCGTGCACATTGGTGTCGCCGCCTTCGATCTTGCTCTTGCCGATGACCCAATAGTCTGGCCGGCGAACGGCTTCGATGCGGCGTTGCTGCTTATCGGCAGGGACGGCCCAATCATCGATGAACTTGGTGCGGCCGCCGAACCGGGCCAGAGCCCGGCGTGATTCTTCGGGAACGGCGTTGCGTTCACCTGGCGATGGCACCCATCAGTGAGTGTCCGATAAGTCCTGCTGTGGAGCCGCTCTCATTTGAGCGTTAGATGATCGTGTCGCTGCGGTAAAGATAAGCCCATGAGACGCTGTTGGCCGCGCAGCTTGCGCAAGCGGGCCTTCGCTCGATTCGTGACCCCACCCGTCACGGCGTCGGCAAGGCCGCATCCGGCTTGAACGGCCGGCCTGGATTGCCGATACGTCATCCAGACATCGATGCGCACGGTACGCCCCCGGTGAAAGGTGCGGATGAAACAGCGGCAGGACACCAAATCAATGCTGCGGCAGCGGTGGCTCGTCCGTGGCGAGTCCGTGATCGCGCCCATCGGCATCAGCGTGGCAGCGATCCTCCTCGCGGTGATCGTTGCGCTGGCGTGGTGGAACCTGCGGACCCACCGCGCCTTCAACGAGGCCGCCCGGATCGATCAGGTCAAAGCCACGAGCGATCTGCTGGCACAAAGCGCCGAAGCGCTATTGGCAGCGGACGAACTGACCTCGGCTCGGCGGTTACTGGTCGAAGCCGCTCGTATCCATGACTTGACGGGGTGCAGGATCGTCTTGCCGGACGGTCAAGTCATCGCTGACGCGGACCCGCTGCGGATTACAGCTCACAAGCTGCCCGACCGCGGTCACTGGCCGGTGGCACCACACGCCGCCGACCCTGGGCCACTGGCTACTGATGACCGATTCCTAACGCTCCGCTATCCGCTTTTGATCAGCGGGCGAGGTGACGCCATTCTCCAGATCACCGCGGCGGTCGATCGGCCTTCCTACGAGACGTGGCCGATGCTCGCAGGAGCCGGTGTAGTTGGTGTCGTGGGACTGGCAGGCCTGCTGCTGGTCTACCGGAAGATGCGGACCCGCGTCCAGGCGCTGGGGGTCATCCGGGAAGCATTTCTCGCGATCGGCCGTGGCGAAGCCGCCCGAGCGGCACTGGTGGTTTACGAGGACCTGGGCCCGGAGGCATTGATATGGAATCGCCTGCTCACTGAACGGGAAGAACTGAAAGAGCAACTGCTATCTCGTCGGGTGGACCAGTCGCTGAGTGCCGAGCGCGGACGCGGCAACGATCTTGACAGCGCCTGTGACGCGATGTGGCAAGGTGTCATCGTCATCGATGAGCACCTGCGTGTGCGATATGTCAACGGCGCCGCAGCGGTCTTCCTGCGCGAAAGCCGGGATGGCATCATCGGTGCCGACGCCACTGAGAAGGTCAAGGACCCCCGGGTGATTGAATCGATCCGCAGCGCGGTTGCCGGCTGTGCACTGCGGGGCAATACGGTCGAGGTCGAATCCGGGCCAGCCGGGACTGACGGCGGGGGGCTGCTTCGATTCAGCGTGCGTCCCATCCGGCGGGGCGAGTCCCGGGGCGCGATCGTGATCATCGAGGACATTACGCAGCAGCGTGTGGCCGAGGAAGCCCGCAACACCTTCGTGGCTCACGCGACCCACGAGTTGCGGATGCCGCTGACCAACATCCGGCTGTATCTCGAGACCGCCCTCGACGAGGGTGAGAAGGACCCGACGCTGCGGGGCAAGTGCCTGAACGTGATCAACCAGGAAACCAAACGACTGGAGCGGCTGGTGGGCGACATACTGTCGGTATCCCAGATCGAGGCGGGCTCGCTCACGATCGAACGGGATGATGTCCGTTTGGACGCGCTGTTTAACGAGCTGGAGGCCGACTATCAGGCGCGAGCGCAGGACAAGCAGATCGCGCTCGTGTTTAACCTGCCGCCGAAGCTGCCGGTCATTCAGGGTGATCGCAGCAAGATTGTCTTGGCGCTGCAAAACCTGGTGGGCAACGCGATCAAGTACACGCCGGCCGGCGGGCAGGTTCAGGTCAACGTTGAGACCGATGCCAAGCAGTTGACGGTCGAGGTCAAGGACACCGGGATCGGCATCAGCGACCAAGACGCCAAACGCATCTTCGACAAGTTCTATCGGGCCGATGATCCACGCGTGTCCGAGACAACCGGGTCGGGGCTGGGCCTGGCATTGGCGCGGGAAGTGATTCGCCTGCACGGGGGGGACATTACGGCCGAGTCGCAGATCAACGCCGGCAGCATGTTCGCGCTGACGCTGCCGATTGTTTCGGAAGCGGCCTAACCCGCCATGGAAATCCACGAGCAACAACACGGCGCGGTGACGGTTCTCAAGCCCAATGGGCCGCTCATCCAGACCGATGCCGACCAGTTCAAACAGCGTTTCAATGCGGCGCTGGGTCAGAGCCTGGGTCGGCTGGTGGTGGACACGTCGGCCGTGGCCTTCGTAGATTCGCGTGGCCTGGAAGTCCTTGTCGAGGCCACAACTGATCTGGCACAAAGCGGCCAGGCGTTAAGGGTCTGTGGCACCAACGAGACACTGCGAGAGGTGTTGGACCTGACCGGTCTGGCCCCCCTGTTCGAGCACTACGCCGATGTCAATTCAGCGGTAAGGAGCTTCCTGTGACGGCACCGGCAACCAAGACCCGCATCGGCGAAGCGCTGGTTGAGGAAGGTCTGCTCTCGCCAGAGCAACTGAACCGCGCCCTGGCCCAGCAGAAGGCGTCCGGCCGGATGCTCGGTGAGGTCCTGGTCGAACAGGGCATCATCAGCGGCGCGGTGCTGGTGCAGACGTTGGCCAAGCGGCTGGGGATTCGCGGCTGTCAATTGCGGCACGGCCTGATCGATCCGGCGCTGATCGAACTGATCGGTGAGGAAGAAGCCGATCGGCTCCGAACGGTCCCCATGTTCAAGGTCCACGACACCCTGACCGTGGCGATGGCCGAGCCCCAGTCACTGCCGACGATCGACCGGCTCCGCCAACTGACCGGCTGCAAGATCAACCCCGTCCTGGCGCTGGAAGCCAACATCCACGAGTTCATCAAGAAGTATTCCGGCGGCAACGTCGATGTCGATGCGTTCCTGACCTCCCTGGTCGAATCGGACGTCGAAGTCGTGGAGCGCGAAACGATTGACGAGGGTCCGACCACCGACCTGGACCGGATGGTCGAGGGCAGTCCCATCATCAACCTGGTGAACGTGGCCCTGTTGACGGCAATCCGCGACCGCGCCAGCGACATCCACATTGAGCCGGACAAGAAAGGGACGCGGGTCCGCTACCGGATTGACGGCGTGCTCCGCGACCTGATGAAGCCGCCGCCGGGGATGCACGCGGCGATCGTCTCGCGCGTCAAGGTGATCGGGAAGATGGACATCGCTGAGAAGCGGCTGCCACAGGAGGGCCGCGTCCGCATCGTTGCCGAGGGACGGGAGATCGACCTGCGTGTCTCGAGCATGCCGACACTACTGGGCGAGAAGCTGGTGCTGCGGATCCTCGACAAGGCCAACCTGCACGTCCGCATGGAAGACCTGGGTTTCAGGCTCGAAGCGCTGGAGTCGTTCAAGCGGATCCTGAGCCAACCCCACGGGCTCGTGCTGGTGACCGGGCCGACCGGCAGCGGCAAGACCACCACGTTGTACTCCGCCCTCGACCTGCTGCGGAGCCCCGAACGCAACATCGTCACCGTCGAGGACCCGGTCGAGTACCAGCTCGATCTGGTCAACCAGATCCAGGTGCAGGAATCGATTGGGATGACGTTCGCTCGGGCGCTCCGGAGCATCCTGCGGCAGGACCCCGACATCATTATGGTCGGTGAGATCCGCGACGAAGAGACCGCACGCGTCGCGGTGCAGGCCGCGCTGACCGGGCACCTGGTGCTGGCGACGTTACACACCAACGACGCCCCGGGGGCCGTGGCCCGGCTGCTGGACATGAGTGTCGAGTCATACCTGCTGTCCGGCGCGCTCAACGGCGTCGTGGCACAGCGGCTGACACGCACCATCTGCCCCGCCTGTCAGACCAAGTACTACCCCACCGAGCAGGTGCTCGCCGACGCCGGCCTGGCCGAACACGTCGGGCGGGCTTTCCGCAAGGGGACCGGGTGCCAACAGTGTCACGACACCGGCTTTCAGGGACGGCTGGGCGCCTACGAGGTGATGGAGGTCACGCCCGAGCTGCGGCGGTTGATCCATCACGCGGCCCCGTCGCACGAACTGCGCGACAAGCTGCGGGATTGTGGGAACCTGAACCTCCGCGAAGAAGGCGTGTTGCTTGCCCTGACCGGCAAGACCAGCCTCGAAGAGGTCCTGCGGGTCACCCACAGCGAAAACGAGCATCAGGTGCCCCCGGTCGATCACGACGCCCGCGGCTCAACAGCGACTGACGACAGACGTGTAAGGGACGTGGCATGAAACTGGCGTACCAGGCATTCGACAAATCAGGCCAGGCGGTCCAGGACGTCATCGACGCCGCCGACACCACCGACGCGATGGAGAGCCTGCGCCGCCGGGGTCTGTACGTCACGCAGATCGCGGCGTCAACCGATCCCGGTGCGACGGGACCCAGGCCCAGCGCAGGCCGTCGGGGCACCGGTCGTTTGCGGCTTCGATGGGGCCGCCGACTCAAGAACCTGGCGATGTTCACCCGCCAACTGTACGTCCTGGTGTCCACCGGGACTCAACTGACTCAAGCGCTGTTCGCCCTGGAACGGCAGGCAAAAGACGAGCAGTGGCGTCAGGTGCTCGAACAGGTGCGAATACGTGTGGAGGAAGGGACCTCGCTTTCCGAAGCGATGCGCGACCACCCCAACGACTTCGACCCGATCTACTGTAGCCTCATCGCCGCCGGCGAAACCGCCGGAAAACTACCGACGATCCTGGACCGCCTTGCGGGACTGACGCGGCAGCAGTTGCACGTGCGCAATTCGGTCCTGGGCGCCATGATCTATCCCTGCCTACTGGTGGCGGTGTCGTTGGCCGTGTTGACGCTGATGCTCGGGTTCGTGCTCCCGCGGTTTGCGGAATTGTTCAAGACACTGGACGTGGCGTTGCCGCCAACGACCGTCGCGCTGATGTGGGCAAGCGACATGGTCCGGTCCTTCTGGTGGGTCATGCTCCTGATGCTCGGGGCAGGCGCCTGGGGCGTCCGATTCTGGCTCGGCACGCCTTCGGGCAAACAATGGTGGGATACGGTCGCCGTCCGGGCCCCCCAGATTGGGCGGATCACCCGGAGCTTTGCGACCGCCAAGATCGCACGGCTGCTGGGCATTCTGCTCGACAGCCACCTGCCGCTGTTGGAGTCGTTGAGTCTTGTCAGACAGGCCACCGGGAATGTCCACTACGCCGCGCTGATGACCAACGCCGAGCAGGCCGTCACCCGTGGCGAACCGGTCAGCTCGGCGTTCGCGGATACAAGGCTGATCGACCCGTCGGTGTACGAGGGCATCCGCAGCGGCGAACACAGCGGAAACACCGGTCCGGTCCTGTTGACACTCGCCGATTTTCTCGACGAAGAGAACGAGGTGGTGCTCCGGTCGCTCACGAGCATCCTCGAACCAGTAATCCTCATCGTGATGGGCGCGATGGTGGGGCTGATTGCGTTGAGCATGTACCTGCCGCTGTTTGACTTGGCGGCGATGTCATCCGGAGGTGCCGGATGAGGTGGCTGGCACGATCAAGGCGGACGCCGATCGGCCTGGACGTGGGCGCGCGGTCTCTCAAGGCGGTGCAACTGCGCGGTGCACCGGGTGCATGGCGCATCGAGGCGGCAGCAGCTATCTGCCGCACCGAGTGCGGGCCCGAGGTCTGTTCTCGTGACGTTCAGCGATTGTGCGACGTGCTCTATCGACAAGGCTTTACCGGCCAGCAGGTGGTGCTGGCAGTACCTCACGAGAAGCTGGTGGCCGAAGTGCTGGAGTTGCCGTCGCGCGGATCGGGGGCGCCGCTGGATCAAATCGCCCGGATGGAACTGGCCAGGACACACAGGAAGGACCCCGAATCCTTCGAGATGAGCCTTTGGGACCTGCCGGCGCCTGCACGCGCTCACGAAACGACCAGTGTGATGACCGCTGCCTGTTCCCACGCGGACGCCGATGCGATCCTTGACTGCTTCGAAGGCTATGGTCTGGACGTGCTTGCGTTGGACGTGCAGGCGTGGGCCCTGGCACGGGCGTGCGCGCCGTTGCTGGCCGGCTCACAGGGCATCGAGGCGATCTTCGACATCGGCTGGACCGCCGCTCGGCTGGTCTTGTTGCACGACGATGTTGTCATCTACGAACGCACCATGAAGGACGCGGGCCTCCAAACGCTGCATCAAGCGCTGTCGGGCCGGTTCGACCTGGATGACGATGCGGCGGATCACGTGCTCACCCGGATTGGCCTGGCGCCCAACACAACGGATCAACAGGGACACCCCCAACCCCTGGCTGACATTTCCAGCGTGATCACGCCACACGTTGACGTTCTGGTGCGTGAATTGAAGATGTCGCTTTCTTACGCGGCCCACCGATACCCCGACGCTGAATGCAAGCGGCTGTTCCTGGTTGGAGGCGGCTCGGCAATCCCGAAGCTTGCCGACTATCTCACCGCCGCACTTGGGGTCCCGGTCGAGATTCCCTGCCACGCGGACATGGCCGAGTGCAACACGGCAGTCCCGGCGATTTGCAGTACGGCCCTGTTAACCACAGCAATAGGGCTTGCCCAGTATCTCGAGCGGTAACCGATGACCACCGTCAATCTCATCCCGACTCCCCGACGCGACGCGAGAAAACGCCGTGTGCACACGCAACGCTGTCTTGTCCTGTGCGTCGCCTACACCGTCGTGCTGGTGGCGGTCTTCGCGGCCTGCCGTATCACTTGGGCTGACGCAGATCACGCCGTGACCGACGAACTTAACGATGCCGCCCACCAGATCGCCGGGTCAAACCGCGCTATCGCGGCGCTCCAATCCCAGTTGGCCGACGCCCGGCGGACGTTGGCGGCTGACCAAGCGATCACCCAACAGCCTGACTGGAGCCTGCTGCTGGCCCTGCTCGCCAACACGCTCAGCGACGACGTCGTGTTGCGAAGCTGTCAGCTCGAGCCGAACCAAGACCCAACGGCCAAAAACCAACGGTCGAGCAACCAGGCTCAACATGTCGGGGCGTCGGTCTCTGGTCGGCGGTCCTACACCCTTCGGGTCAGCGGCCTGGGGCGGTCACAAGCGGCGGTGTCGCAGTTCGTGCTGCGACTCGAGCAGACAGAATTGTTCGGTCGGGTCGCCCTGATCAATACCGTTCGCGAGCCGTTCCTCGCCGGCCAGGCGTTCGGGTTCCAACTGGAGTGCGAGCTGGGTGCTCAGCGGAGCAGCGTGCAGTGAACCCAATCAGCACGGCTCATTGGAAGTTGTGGCGGATCTACGCGACGGGCGCGGCGGTTTGTGCCGCACTGACCGTGGCCGTTTACTTCGCCGGCATCCGTCCTGTCTTCCACGCGCACCAACACCGTACCTTACAGCAGGCCAAGCTGAAAGATCAGCGGCGGCTGGCGTCCGAGCTTGCAGCGTCATTGAGCACGCTCCGCCGTGATGTGGCGTCGGTCACACAAGCACTGGACGAGAGCCCGCTGCGGCTGGAGCCGGCCGGACACATCAACCAGCGACTCGCCCGGTTGACCGAACTGGCAACGAACCACGGATTGGAGATCCATCAAATCCAACCCGGACAAGTCCAGCGCGATGTCCACTACGACATCGTCCCCGTTCACCTGGCGGGCGAGGGGACCTACCAGACCTACGCCGCGTTCATCCATCAGTTGCACCGGAAGTTCCCCGACACCGGCGTGTCAAGCTTCGAGCTTTCGGGCAATCCGAGCGACCCGGACGATACCGCCACATTTCGGCTGAACCTGGCGTGGTACACCATTCCCGCCGCCGGTTCCGTCCAGGATTAGGTTCTGTCTGAAATATCGGGAAATGGACGCCCCGACGGGTCTTGTCCCGCTGGGCGATTTGCTTGGGTGCCGCTGCGCACGGCCGGGCAAAACCGGCCGTGGCACACGGGATTTTTCAGACGGAACCTGGTGCGGTCGCCGTTGACTCTGGGCGGTTTATATCGTCTGTTTGAGGCGACATGACGCTCACCAAAGAACGCAAGGCGCTGATGGCGGTTCTCGGACTCGGCCTGATCGCTGTGGCCGCCAATCGCCTGGTCATCGGCTCGGAGGCAACGAGCCCCAGCGTCGCGGTGGCCAGTCCAATCCCCGACCTGTCGCCGGGTGTCCTGCCGCCACTTGAAGTGGTGACAACCGGGCCACCGGTCGAGTCCGTGTCCACAACTGAACCAACGCTATCTGATCGCCTCGAGGAAGTTGTCCGTGAGCAGGGCTTGGGATTATGGGACGCCGCTGATGCGTTCCGGCCCTCAACAGACTGGTTGGCCGACGGACAGTCGCAAGCAGGTCCGCACCGGCGACAACTATCACCCGCCGACGCGTTCAAGCAGAAGCACCTTTTGGAAGCCGTGATGGCAACCGGGGGCGGCGGCCGCGCCGTCGTGGACGGCCGGACCCTCCGGATCGGTCAGCACCTGGACGGATTTGAGCTGATCTCGGTGAACCAGCGGTCGGCCGTCTTTGAGTCGAACGGCACCCGTGTCAAGTTAACGCTGAGCCTCGATTTGGCTTCCCGGTGACCGCAGCGGTCCGAAAACTCCTGAACGACGCCCTTGCCGATAAAGTGGCCCTGTTCCACCGCCGATATGGGTAATTGTGCGGTCCAAGGGCTGCCCTAACCCACGAATAGATCACCCAGGAGGCCTGACTTATGCAAGCGACCACGAGGAGGCGGAACCAGGGCTTCAGTCTCATCGAGCTGGTCATCGTTGTCGTGATTATCGGGATTCTCGCGGCCATCGCGATTCCCCGCATGACCCGCGGCGCGACCAACGCCGGGGCTGCGGCCCTCAAGGCCAGCCTCACACAAATGCGCAGCGCCATCGAGCTGTACCGGGCCGAGCACGACGGCAACTTCCCCGACGATGACACGACTGTCGCCGACCAGCTCACCCTGTTCACCAAGATCGACGGGACGGACCCCCAGACGACGGCGGACTCGGCCGTCGGGCGGATCTACGGCCCGTATCTGCGGGAGTTCCCCGGGCTGCCCGTGGGCACGAAGAAGGGCCAAAGTGGGGTCGCTGCGACCCTCGCCGGTGCCGGTGCCACCGACGGCTGGGTTTACGACGGGACCACCGGCCAGATTACGGCCGCGCTGCCGAACGGCGAGCAGGACCAGGACGGCGTGGACTACAACACCTATTGATTCGCACCGCTTCCCGTCGGGCCGGTCCCGATCGCCGGCTTTTGCCGGCTTGGGTGAAAATAGGGAAAGACGAGGCCGCAGCAGAACCGTGGACGAGCCGCTCGGGACGACCGGGCGGCTGGTCTTGTATCAGTAGGGTCTCATGATGGTGCCGTCTCGCTACAACGCGTGGCACATTCGGGGCGGCGGTGACGCTTCGCGGGCCTTGGGGTTCAACCTCATCGAGCTGGTGCTGGTGATCGCCATCATCGCGACCCTCGCGGCCGTCGCGATGCCGAGATACGCCGACGCCCTGGTCCGTTATCGCGTGGACGCCGCCGCCCGACGGATTGCGGCTGACCTGACACTGGCACGCGCCGAAGCCAGAACCGCCAGCGCCAGCCGAACAATCGCGTTCGACACCGCCGCCAATCGTTATCAGATCCTTGGCGCAGCCGACCTGGACAACCGCGGCACGGTGTACACGCTCGAGCTGTCGGATGAGCCATATCACGCGACGCTCGTCTCGGCCGACTTCGCCGGTAACAACAAGGTCATGTTCGACGGCTACGGCGTGCCCAGCAGCGGCGGGTCCGTCGTCGTTCAGGTTGGCAATGTGACGAAGACGGTCCTGCTCGACCCTGATTCCGGAAAGGCAACGGTGCAATGAAGCCCCACAGCCACGCAGACCACGGCATTTGCATGCGTGGGTTCGCCCGATCGGGCTTTACCTTGATCGAGCTGATCACGAGCCTCGCGATTATGTCAATCCTGTTGGGCGCGATGGTTTCGGTGATCATGATCGCCGCACAAGCGCTGCCCAACCCGGACAGCCGGCAAGTCAGCACCGTGGACGCCGGGCGGATCATCGACGAGATCGCGGCGGATCTGATCTGCGCCGTCACCGTTACCACAGCGTCCGCCACCGAAATCGAGTTCGCTGTGGCCGACCGCGACAACGACGGGTTGCCGGAGACGATCCGCTACTTCTGGTCCGGCACGCCCGGCGATCCGCTCGTTCGGCAGTATAACGCCGGGGCGACCGTCAGCGTAGCCGAGAACGTTCAGGAATTCGATCTGACGTACAACACGCTGTCAAGTTCGGTGACGACGACGCAGACGTCGAATGTCGAAAGCGACGAGGTGCTCTTTGCCTCGTTTACAGGCTGGCCTGGAATTTCCGGGACTGTCCGGTATCGCAGCCTTTCTCCCACCAACTGGGCCTGTGAATTCTTCGAGATTGACCAGGTCAATCTGCCCGCCACCACCAACCAGGTGAGAATCACGCGGGCGATGGTCAAGCTCAAGGCAGCCGCCAGCGGCTCGACGGTCAGCATCGGCATT
>JAZGCX010000044.1:0-33350 GCA_036477175.1 Phycisphaeraceae bacterium | reverse complement strand
TGGCGCGATTGCCGCTCAGCTCGCGGCACAGCGCAAGCCCGCCGTGCTCATTCTCGAATCGACACCGGCGAACGTCGCCTCAATGGCCTACCGTTATGCCGCGCCCCCCATCCTTGTCAAGAATCCATTCCGCACCGACCAGGTTCTACCCACGTTGACCGACACCCCCATTCTCCTGTTCCACGGCTTAAACGATACGATCATCCCACCGTCCAACGCTCAGCGTTTGCACACCGTCGCGCCGAACGCCGTACTCGTCCTCTATCGGGCCGACCACAACCACTTCCCCGGCCCGAACCACGAGGCCGACTACTGGCAACAGATCAAAACCGTGCTCACCCGCGCGGGCCTGATTCGTGGGGGTTAGAGGGCCATCCCATCGACGCTTGTGATGCAATCGAGGGGGGCCAGGACCGGTGATGTCGGCTCCTGTAATTTGCTCCTGTCGGCACGATTTGTTCTTGGGCTGACATGGTTCAAATGGCCGGCTGCACCTTCCCGCGGCGGCCAGCCTGACATGGCGACGGGCGGTCGCGGCGGGCGGTGGTGTTGGGGTTCTGCGGCCGGAGGACGATATGGGGGCTTGTATTGCCGGGCGGGATGGCGAGAATATGGGTTCGTGGGTCAAGCCGTGCCCGCGGCAGTTCGCTTCTTGCAACGGCGAGGACTGAGCCATGAGCACATCCGACCAAGACCGTCCCACGAGTAGGACGTTTTCGTTCACGCGTCTGGCATTGGCGATCATTGTGATTCTGCTGATTGCTGCGGTGTCGTATCGGATCGGCGTTTCAAGCATTGCGTCCGGACCGGCGAACGAGCGGGTGCTGAAGCTGTTCGGGCTTGGGAACCCGACGACGAACAGACTCGATGCGCGGTTCAACGATGCCGACGGCGATCTGGTGGCCGACCCCCCGACCGATCCGGCCGAGTGGGTCGATCCCGACACGCTGTATTTCTCGTTCGTGGCTGCCAAGGAAACGGAGCGTTACAAACAGGTGTGGGCCGGGTTCGCGGACCATCTGGCCAGACAGACCGGCAAGCGGGTGCAATACGTGACGTTGGAATCTCCGGACGAGCAGCTTGAGGCATTGAAGGACGGACGACTGCACGTGACGGGGCTGAACACCGGCAACGTGCCGAACGCGGTGAACGCCTATGGGTTCGTGCCGGTGTGCACACTGGGCGGCGAGGACGGCAGCTACGCTTACACGATGAAGATCATCGTTCCCGCCAACAGCCCGATCCGCGCGATCAAGGACCTGCGCGGACACACGCTGACGATGACCGAACCCAGTTCCAACTCGGGCTCCAAAGCGCCACTGGTGCTGCTGATGAGCGACTTCGACCTTCAGCCGGAGCGCGACTACCGGATCATCTACTCGTATGGGCACGACGCGTCGATTCAGGGGGTGGCGTCGGGTAAGTACGAGATGGCGGCGGTGGCCAGTGATATGTTGGCCCGCGCGGTCGGCCGCGACGAGAACATCGCCTCACAGGTCCGTGTCATCTACGAGTCCGAGCCGTTCCCCGCCGCCGGGCTGGGCTACGTTTGTAACCTGAAGCCGGAGCTGGCGGCCAAGGTTCGCGAGGCGTTTTTCAACTTCGACTGGAGCGGCACGGGCCTGGAATCGGAGTTTGCCTCGTCCGGCGTCCAACAGTTTGTGCCCGTTTCATACAAGGATGATTGGGCCTTGATCCGCCGGATCGACGATACGGTGGACTACCGATACGCCGCCACGGAGTGAGTGATCGGCAGCGTTGCTCGTGGGCATGGTGGGGGTTATCATGTGCGGTTCGCATTGCTGCTCGGCCTATGAGCTCCGCCCGGTGGTGAGCGGGTATCGGGGCCGGGTCCGGCGTCCCGGAGCGGTTCCGGGACCACCGAGCGGCCGAAGGAGTTGAACATCATGTCCGAGCCGGTACGGCTATACGAGGGCCTGTTCCTACTGAATCAACAAGCGATCGCGAGTGATTTTGCTGAGGTGGTGGAGTATGTGCGTCAGGTGATCACCCGCGGCGGTGCCGAGCTGGACGTTCTGCGCAAGTGGGATGAGCGCCGGCTGGCGTATCCAGTCAGGGGGCAAAAGCGCGGGGTGTACCTGTTGGCGTACTTCCGGGCCCCTGTGTCGGAGATCGCCAGGATGGAGCGCGACTTCAACCTGTCGGAGCAGGTGCTGCGCTCGATGATCATCCGGGCGGACCACGTCGGCGAGACCGAGTTGGAGCTGGCCAGGAAGGACGCTGATCTGACGCTGGAGGTGAAGCTCCGCAGCGGCGGGCCGGAGACGCCATCAACGCAAGACGAGCCTGCCGCGTCCAGGATGCAAAGCGCGGCGGCCGGCGGCGACGACGCCTGAGCGTGGAGCCTTAGCGAGGCAAGTTTCTTTTTACCCTTTGAGGCCGGAGCCGAACCATGCCAAACCTGAACAAGGTCATGCTCATGGGCAACCTGACCCGTGACCCGGAGCTGCGTTACCTGCCGAGTAACACGGCGGTGGTCGGCATCGGCGTGGCGGTCAACCGCCGGTGGCGAAACCAGCAGGGCGAGCAGCAGGAAGAGACCTCCTTCATCGACTGCGAGGCGTTTGGCCGGACTGCTGAGGTGATGAACCAATACCTCAAGAAAGGCCGACCGATCTTCATCGAGGGTCGGTTGAAGCTCGACCAGTGGCAGGATAAGGACGGGAACAACCGCTCGAAGCTGAAGGTGGTCGTCGAGAACTTTCAGTTCGTGGACTCGCGCGGCGGCGGCGAAGGCGACGCAGACAACTCCTCACGCCGGTCATCGCCGCGCAGCAGAACCCAGGCCCCCAGCCAGACCGCCCAGGCCTCCGGCCCGGACGCCCACCACCCCGTCGCAGGGGACGACATACCGTTTTAGTGGCCGGTGGTCGGTGACCCCTGACCCGTGGCCTTTGATATCTGCGCTGAGCGGTTACTTGCCGCTGGCCGCAACGGACCAACGCCATGAAGATGATCGAACTGTTGCTGACCGAGAACGTGCAGAACCTGGGCATCGTGGGCGACGTGGTCAAGGTTCGGCCCGGTTATGCCCGCAATTTTCTGCTGCCGCGGGGCATGGCGACCGATCCGACGCCGGGCAACATCAACCGGTTGGCCGAACGCCACAAGCAGGTTGAACAGGAGATGCGCCGGTTCCGGCTCGCTCAAGCGGACCTGATCCAGACGCTCGAGGGGTACGAACTGACGCTGCAGCGGTCGGCCAACGAGCAGGGGGTTCTGTTCGGCGGCGTGTCACAGCACGACATCGCCGAGGCGTTGCGGGCCGCCGGTTTCGAGATCGAGGATCGAGCCGTGCGCGTCGGGCATCAGATCAAGCGCCTGGACTCATACCCTGTCCCGATCGTGTTGGCCGACGACCTCAGAACGGAAATCAAGCTGTGGGTGGTCTCGGACAAGCCCGCCGAGGAGTTGGACACGGAAGCGGCGGGCCGAGAAGAAGATCAGGCTGAGGCCGAGATCGTCGCAGAACTCGACGAGCAGGCGTAGTATCGTCCGGCTGCAGGAACCGCCCCGCAGATGCCTACCCAGGACCTAACCTATTCGAATTGATGTGACTGAGTTCACGAGCCGGTGCGCACGGCGGCGGGTTGGGGTTCGGGGGCGGCCTGCTGCTCGGCGGCTTCGTCGTGCGGTTCGGCGGGGTACTTGACCCGGCCGTGATAGACCGCGCACAGCGTCTTGGTCATCGACTCTTCGATCTTGTGTAACTCCTGTAGGGTCAGGTTGCACTCGTCGAATTGGCCGTCCATCAACCGTTTCTGGGCCATGGCGTGGGTGAGTTGTTCAAGCCGAACGGGTGTGGGCTCGGCGAGGGTGCGGCAGGCGCTCTCGATCCCGTCGCCGAGCATCATGATCGCTGCTTCTTTGGACTGTGGCTTAGGGCCGGGGTAGCGGAACTCGAATTCGGTCGGTTCGGGTTGGCCCTCTGAATCATGTTTCTGTTTGGCGGCGTGGTAGAAGTATTCAACCAGTGTCGTGCCGTGGTGCGACTCGATAAAGTGTCGCAGGACCAGCGGCAGGCCGTACTCCCGCGCCATCTCGATGCCGTTCTTGACGTGGCCGACGATAATCAGCACGCTCATGGCGGGCGAGAGTTTGGCGTGGCGGTTGGGGCCGCCAGCCTGGTTTTCGACGAAGTATTGGGGCTTGTGGATCTTGCCGATGTCGTGATACATCGCACCGACGCGGCACATCAGCCCGTTGGCGCCGATGGTTTCGGCGGCGGCTTCGGCCATGTCCGCCAACCGCAACGAGTGCTGGTAGGTGCCGGGGGCGGCCTGGGCCAGGCGCTGGAGCAACGGGTGTGACGCGTCGTTGAGTTCCTTGAGCGTCATTGAGGTGGTGATCCTAAAGACCCGCTCGATCGTCGGCAGCACCCCCTGCACGAGCAGCCCGACCAACACACCGGCCAGCAGCACCCAAACCGAATCACGGGCGATGGGTTTGAACGCATCGACGAGTCCGAGATTCCGCTCTGCCAGCGCGGTCAACCACACCGCCACGCTCATCGCGATGCCCATCCATAACCCAATCTTGACCAGCTTCGAGCGGCTGCGCACGTCATGCAGTTGACTGAGCCCTACGCACACGCCCACCAGCAGGACGATCGTAAACCCGACCGTCAGATTCAGACTGAACACGACGCACAGCGCAAGGATCGCGCCAATGGCCAGTGCGAACCGCTGGTCATACGCGATGCAAAGCACCAGTGCCGCCAGCAGGGTGGGAAACGTGGCGGTCAGGTAGACCAATCCGCCCTCCAATTGCGTGGTGCCGACCGCCAGGGCCTGACTCGAAAGCAGCAGGGCGGTGATCGCCAAGCCGCGCATTGGGTTTTGCATAATCCGGTGGCTGTACGCGGCGATGTAAACCCACAGACCGATGGCCAATACCCCAATGAAACCCAATTGGCCCGTGTAAGGCAGCCATCGCTTCGCGGTGGTCAATTGCTCCTCGAAGGCCTCGTGCTCCCGTAGGATCACCCCTCTGGTCGTTGCGTTGAGTTTCGTGCCCGCTGCGGCGAGCACCTCGTTGGTTTGGTAGGGGATTCGACGGGGCGTGACGCCGTCAAAGGCGGTCTGTTTACGCTGGTGGGTCTCGGCCGCATCGTAGTGGTAGGTCGGCTGGAGATTGTTCATCGCCATCGCGACGATCGTCTCTCGCAACGAGGGAGGGAACGGCGTCGCCAGCCGTTCGATACTGCCGCGCAGTTGCTTGACGTGCTCGCTTATGCTGTAAATCGCGTTGGGATAGCGCGACAGCTCCGGTTGCTGCGGATCGGCAGGGTTGGGGTGAACGATGACGATCACGCCGCCGCTGGTTTGGCTGCGCTCGGCCTCGGCTCTCTGTGGGGCCAGGATCGCCAGCTCGAATATCCCGCGGATGAACTGTTGCGTGCGGACCTGCCATTCTTCAGTGGGTTTGCCTTCGCTATCGAGCTGCTGCTGCAAGGACGACAGGACCGACTCATCGATTGAGAGCACAGCGCGGTCTTCTTCGGGGATCTCATCCAGATCGGTGTTGGCGGCCCGGCTGATCAGGGCCTCAAACCGGCCTTGCAGATCCTTGTAGAAATCGATGTTGGCGATGTAAACCGCCGGCTCGCGGTCGTATGCCTTGGTCCGCTCGGCGAGGGTCTTGGCTTCGTCCACCGCGGTGAAATCGACCCGCGCGACGATCGGCTTGGTGACGAACTGACCGACCCAATAGCGGGGCTGTTGACCACTGACCGCGATCAGACCGCCGACAATGGTGAACGTCAGCGCCCAGAGGATGGCCCAGAGGATTTCCCGGCGGCGCAGCCAATCGACCCAAGGGCGGGCCGGCTTAGGCACGCTGCGGCGGACCTCTCGGCGGCGGGCAGAATTGCTCTTGACCACGGCCATGGCAATGCGACCCTTGTCGGGGGCTGCGGAACTGCCGCACAGTGCGGCTACAACTGTATCGGCGGTGTGGGCCCGTGACTACTGGTCTAGCGTATCTCCAGTTGTATCAAGGGATTGCTGAACCTCCGGCCGTGGACCATAGGCCTCGACGATCCGTTGCACGAGGCTGTGGCGGACAATGTCAACCTGCCCAAGCGCCACGCACGCGACGCTGCGGATCCGTCCCAGTCGCCTCGCCGCGTCAACCAGCCCCGACTGCCTCGGGTCCGCCAAGTCGGTCTGCGACGTGTCGCCGGTGACCACCATTTTACCGCCGTGGCCTAGCCGTGTCAGGAACATCAGCATCTGCGACCGGGTGGTGTTCTGGCCTTCGTCCAGGATGATCAGCGCGTCGTTGAGCGTGCGGCCGCGCATGAACGCCAGCGGCACGATCTCGATCAGGTCGCACGCCAGGAATCGCTGGATCTGCTCGAACTCCATCATGTCGTGCAGCGCGTCGAGCAGGGGGCGGAGGTAGGGGTTGACCTTGTCCTGCATGTTGCCCGGCAGGAACCCCAGTTTCTCACCCGCTTCAACCGCCGGGCGGACCAGCACGAGTTTGCGGACCTGGCCGCGCTTGAGCATCGCCACCGCCGCTGCCACTGCCAGGTAGGTCTTGCCCGTTCCCGCCGGGCCGGTACATAGCGTCAGGTCGTGCTCGTAAATCGCTTGGAGGTATCGCCGCTGACCGTCAGATAAAGCGCGGATGCGCCGCCCAGCCAGATAGACCTCCAGGCCCTCGGCCGAAAGCGTCGTGTCACTCTGATCGCGGTGATCCGCCGCCCAGTGCGGCTGCTTGCCGCCGGCTGCCGGCAGGTGGCCGGCCGTCGCGATCACGTCGAGCAACTGTTGCCGGGTCATCGGTTCGTTCTGCCGCGCTGCGGCCGCTAACTGCTCCAGCACGCGCGCCGCCTGGCCGACCGCCTGGCTGTCGCCGCTGATCCGCAGCGTGCCGTTACGCTCCTGTGTATTCACCCCCAGCGTCTCACGGATGATCTTGAGGTTCCGCTCGGCCGGGCCAGTCAGCGCCAGCCGCTGCTCACCGTGGGGTAGGCTGATCGTCAGTTCCAATTGCGATACACTCCCGGCCCATGGCCAACTTTGTTTGCCCTGTATCTTATGTGATCCGGCGGTCCGTTGACAGCCTGAGCCTCGCCGGATCAGCCGCTGACAGCCGCCGGCTGCGTCACCGCGGTGCGATCACGGCCTGCTGCCTCGTGGGGCTGCTTGCGGCCGGGTGTAAATCTGCCGCGATCCTGCCCAACGCCGACCCCAACCGCAGCATCACCCGCGTCACCGACCGGTTGGCCCACCACCCGCCGGACCATGCCACGTCCGCCGACTGGGATGCCGACCCACGGCGACTACCCGACGACGTCGGCCGAACGATCGACCAGCTTTACGGGGCCCGGCTCAGCGTCCGGTATTATCACGCCCCCGGCGAGGGCGACGGGGCCCCGGCCGACGCCCCAGCCATGGTCGTCCGCGCCCGGGCGTTGCATCCGGATGGTCGCACCGTCTGGGTCGTCGTTCATTCGACCTCGCCCGAGCATGTCCGTGCCTCGGTCCGTGTCGGCAATTTCGGCGATCCGGCGGTTGAACGCACCTTCATCAAGAAACTGCGGAAAGTTCTCAAAGGCAAGCCCAAACGCCAACGCGGCGGCACATTCGAGTTGCCATAATCGTTAGCCACAGATGAACACGGACGGTTTGCCGCGTTGAGCGGCGAGTCCGAAGGGCCGCTCGTTGAAGAGCATTCGTCACGAATGAACCCGACGAAACGCGGGCTCGGGCGTTACCGGTTGCGCCACCGCGCTTCGATCTCGGCCGGCGTGGTCCGTTCCATGATCCGGCCGTTGGGATAGGTGCGTCGGATGAAGCGGCCTTCGGCGTCGTATTCGGTGATCTGCTCACCTATCTCGGGGCTGGGGCGAGAGTAAACCTTGTAGGACCCGTCACTGGCCGGCTCGATCCGTTCGGTGCGGAGCACCACCTTGCCCGTGTTGGGTGAATAGGCGTACACCGCCATCTCGGTGGGTTCGTTGTGGGGCAGCAGCGGTCCCATGGCATAGACCCAGCCGAGCGAGATGTAAGCGTGGGGCGGACGGTCCCACTTGTCCTCTGTGACGCTGCTGGGGCTCTCGCGGCTGACGGTGATGACGTTGACGACTTCGTTGCGGTCTCCGATCCGGACGATCTGATTGGCGCGGAGTCCGGTCTCGGCCCATGACTGTGATCCGTCGGGCGTGGCCGGGGTGAGCCGCGCCTCGGGCGTCAGAGGCCGAACCGTCGTCTTGATCGACCAGATCTCGGTGGTGTCGTCGTCGGAGCAGAAGAAGTTGCTCAGTGAATCGTAGGCACGGTTGTCGGCGAGGATGCGAGCCTGCACGTCCACCCGGACCCCGGGCAGGTCCACTTCCGTTGCCGCTTGCTGGCGGATGTGCACGTACCCGATGTCCTTGTCGTTCTCGAGAATGCGAAACCACTGGTCGTCCACCAGCGCGGCGTGCAGACGTGCGGGGCCAATCGCATCGCGCCACGCCTGGCCACGCCGGATCAGTTGATCACGTTGCCGGTCCAGGTCGGCCGGGGAATCGACGGCAAAACTATTGAACACGGCCTCGAAAACCGGTCGAACCGCTTCGTAGAACCGCGATTCGGTCTCGAGCCGCAGGATGGCGAACGTGGTGGGATCAAGTTTCATGAACGCCTGGCCAAGCACCCACGGGCCGCGATCGTCGTCAGGGATCTTGAAATACAGGATGGCGCCGGGCCGGCCCGCGGGGCGGGCTTCGGCTTCGGCCAGCAGGATCGCGTTGGGGGACACGAACGTGATCTGCATCATCGCCCGCCGCACCAGGCCGTCCATGTCCAGGGGGTTGTCGCTATGCTTGAGGTCGAACTTGATGACATAGCGGCCGAAACCGTCGATCCGCAGCAGCCCGTCACCCTTGCCGGCGGTGCTGAGCCTGGCATCGACCGGTGGTCGCAGCGAAACGCCATACGCCTGTTCACGCCACCGCTGCTCACGGAGCACCGAATCGTCTGGCGCCTCGTCAGTCGCCACGACGGCAATCGGACTGAGCACGACGATGGCGCAAAGACACAGCATGGTGGGAGCCCGTGATTTGCGGTCCGTGCGGTGGTTCATCGGTTTGGGCCTCTCGGTGCTATTCGGTCAACTCTCGTTAGAGTCCGTCGTGTGCGGCACGGGTTCAGGCTCGTGGCTTGGGACACTGAAGCAGATCGCGTCAGCCAGGCGGACGAGGAACTGGTGTGCCCGGGGGCTCGGCGGCGTGTTGGACACAGTGGGCTCCGACAGATGCACACACCAGTATCGCCGGCCATCGTGGGTACATACCGCCAACACGTGGTGGCTGATGCGTCGGTCGGCGGCGCTGATCACGTATTCCTGCAAGCCCACGATCGAGCCGTCGTCGTTCTGGAAAGGGGAGGCGATTTGTTGCAGCGGTTGGCCGCTTAAGGTCCCGTGCCAAGCCGTATTGAACGCGGCAATCGGGTTTCGGGCCTCGCCCGGTAGGACGGCGACCAACACCTGTCGATCCGGCTGTTTCGGGTCGCGAAACAGAACGGGTGAGCGAAGGTGCTTGGCCGTGGGTGGTGGTTTTACCGGTTGCCAACCTTGTGGCACGCTGATTTGCATGTCACCGACGCTCATCGGCGACAGCGTGGGCAGCGTCCACCGGGCCCGACGCTGCTCGACCAGTACATATGACATCGCCATCGACGCGACCAGGACGGTGAGCATCACTGCTGCGATCACACTCGACCGCAGCGATTCGGAGTGGAAAAGCGGTTTGGGGGGCATGCCTGAATGGTAAGGCGAACGCGGCACGCTGAAAAGCGAAGCGCGATGCAAAATACCCCGGCACCGGCCGCTGGCGTCGGTCCGACGGGTCAGGCCGCCCGTTTCATCGGCGTTTCGGTTGGCGGGCCGAATCGCAGCGCCCCAAGCAGATCTCGGCCGGTTTGTTCAATCGAGAAGTGACGTTCGACAAAGTCACGGGCGCCCTGTGCCAGTTGCAGCCGTGCGCTTGCCGATCGCAGCAATTCGACACAGTGTTGGACCCACTGGTCGGTGCGGCGGATCAGCAGCAGGTGCTCGCTGTGGCGGGTGCCCAGGTTGCGCACGGCTGGCTCAGGCGCCACGACCGGGCGGCAAAGGGCCATCGCCTGCAATACCGGCAAGCGGGCCGTGGCCGGCTCGGCGTCGGGCGCCGCGACGACCGACGCCGCCCACAGCGGTGCCAGCGGATTGCGGCTGTGCGGCCCACCGCTGCGGTCCAGTTGCGCATCCGGCACCGCTTGCTTGATCGCCGGCCAAATCCGCCGCGAAAACCATTCGACGCTTTGTCGGCCGCCGGTTCCGTGCAGGTCTGCGTGACAGACCAGTCGCGGGGGAGCATCCACTTCACCAACATCTTGCGTGAAGTAGGCCAGATCGATCGCTTCGGGCACCACCAGCCTGTTGTTGCAGCCGGCGGCGCCGAACCTGTGCAGATCGTCGTCCTGAGCAAAGATGAGAATTCGGCAGGTACAGGCGACGTGCTGTTCGGCTTGCTCCCACAGGTGCATCTGGCGTTCGTGCCATCGTCGCCGCACACCACCAGACGCCTGCGATCGGCAGCGGTGTACGCGGCTGGGCAGCGCATACAGGTCACACATTGACAGATCGGCTCCCACCGCGGCAGCCCGAGGCCACAGACCCGGGTGGGTGCACAATACGGCGTCAAAGCTGCGGGCGTTCAGCCACGCGCTCATCGGTTTAATCAGAGCCCGGCTCAGCGCCAGCCAATGATCGGCCGGTATGTCGAAACGACGGATGCACCGGTCGGTCCACCTGCAACGGGTAGGGACCGGCTCGATCACCACGCGGTGAGCGCACGCCGCGACCGACCGCCACTGGGCCAGGCTCACTGGCCCGTCGGCGATCGCCGCCAGGTGCACCCGGTGCGACTGGCTGGCCAACCGCAGCAATTGCCACGCGCGGGCGCGCTGTGGCGGGCCCGCTGCATCGGGCACGCAGCAACTCAGCATCAGCATCGTGGGTTCGTCGGAACCGACCCGGCGATTCATTGGTTTGATCCATAGACACCGCGTCGCAGCCGCGACGCCACCGCATTTCTTTCGAGATGAGGCGGCCCGGCAGCGACGATGCCTCCTCCTCCGCCCCGTTGACCGTTCGTGCGATTCTTCTCGTCCCGACCGCCCCGTTTAGCCTTGTACCTGTCGTGACAAACTGCCTGAAGGGACATGTGTTCGCATCTGAATTGCTCCTGAAACTTCGTGAATTACGAATGAAGTCAAACGGCGTGGTTGTAGTAGTACCGATAGTTGTACCGGTAGCCATAGCGGTATGAGTAATAGCGCCGCCGGCGTCGTTGGTGATCGGTGGCGATGATGCCCGCAACCGGGGCGTTGTAGCTGCTCAGCGTGCGGATCGCCTGCTCGATCATTGTCTTGGGTGTGCGGCCCATACGCACGATCATCAGCACGTCGTCGCTCTGTGCGCCGACGATGCCGGCGTCGGCCAGCTCGATTACCGGCGGTGTGTCGATGATCACGTGGTCGTACTTGCCGCGCAGCGTCTTGAGCAACGTTCCCATCGGGCTGGCGCTGAGCATCTGCACCGCATCATTGCCCACGCGCCGGCCCGCGGGGATCAGGTGCATCCTGTTGTCGCCCACCTCAAAGGTCGCCTCTTCCAGCGGTGTCGAGCCCAACAACACATCGACCATCCCCGGGCCGTCGGCCGGCAGATTCAGCAGCTTGTTGAATTGCGGCAGACGAAGGTCGGCTTCCACCACGATGGTGCGGCGGTTGCGGAGTTCGGCGAAGCTCAAGCCGAGGTTCAGGCTGGTGATCGTCTTGCCTTCCTGGGGCGTGGCGCTGGTGATCGTGTGCACGAGGTGACGCTTGTTCTGCCACCGCGCCAGCAGGCCGGTGCGGATCGAGCGGTATTCCTCGGCCATGATGCTCGCCGGCGCGGTGATCCCGACGACCCGGTCGTCCACAGGCTCCGATACCTTTTCAGTTGCCGCCGCCGCTGATCCGGGTTGGCCGGGGCCTTGCGGTCCGGGGCTCGCGTCGGCGTCGGCCCGAATCAGCGACAGCCCCGGCGTGTCGTCGGCCCCCGGTGAAGCCAAGGCTTCGGCTCCGCCTTCGGGTCGCCGCTGGTTCGGTTCGTCGCTGTTCGAGCGGTTCAGTGCGTCGAAAACATAACCCATTAGAAGTTCCCTGCAAGGCTCAGCGCCGGTCTGGGGTGGGCGGTCCAGTCGTCGGTCGCGAAGCTGGGCACCATGTCGTCGATGACCCGCTTGACAATCGCCGGAGTGATTTGTTTGGTTTCGCGGACAAAGCCCAGCAGCAGGCAGTTGTCGCAGGCGACGTTGATTAGCCGTGGGACGCCTCCGGTGTAGTCGTAGACTGCCTGTACCGCCTCGGGCGTGAACGTGGCATGGACGCTGTCTGGGTCGATGCTCGCGACGCGGATGCGGTGGGCGATGTAGTCACCCGTGTCTCGTCGGTTCAGCGGTGTGAGCCGTTTGGCCAAGACAATCCGCTGCCGCAGCGCTGCGAATTTGTGGCTGCGGATGCGTTCTCGCAGCTCGGGTTGACCGATCAGTACGACCTGCAGCAGTTTCTGCGACGCGGTGTCGAAATTGGTCAGCAGCCGAAGCTCTTCGAGTGATTCGTCGCAGAGCGTCTGGGCCTCGTCCACGAAAAGGACCACCGACCGGTTTTGGTTGGCCTGTTGGGTGAGGTGGGCGCACAGCCGTTGGAGCAAGCAGGGGTGGTCGTCGTCTTTGCCGATCGGCACTTCAAGCGTGCACATGATGTGACGCAGCAGCTCGAAGCCGGTGACGTGCCCGTGCAGGACCTGGACGACCGTGGCCGTATTCTTGCACTGCTTTGATAGGGCACGGCAGACCGTCGTTTTGCCTGAGCCGATGTCGCCGGTGACCAGCACGATGCCTTTGCGCATACGGATGGTGTATTCGATGGCCGCCACCGCCTCTCGGTGCTGCTCACTGGAGAAGAAGAACCGTGGGTCCGACGTGTTCTCGAACGGCAGCACGTCCAGGTTGTAGAACTGCTGGTACATCAGTTCAGTCCTGGTTTTGGACGGTCTGCGCGCTGTCGTCGGCCGCTTGCTGGCGAGGGGAAGCGGCCGGGTCCTGCTTGAGCTGCTCATACATAGTCGGCTTCTCCAGGTTCAGGTACAACAACGTCGCCATCGCCAGCAGCACGAGGGCCATGACCGCGGTGTTCAGCGGATAGACCACCAGGTTGCGTATCTGTCGGGCGCGGCGCTGCTGCTGCGAGATGATTTCGCTGACCGACCCGATCAGCGGCAGATCGAAGGCCTCGGCCAGGTGCTCGTCGTCGGCAATTGTTTCGTCAGTCCGGTGGGCAAAGAAAACGCTAATGGACCCGGCCATGAGCCCCAGCGCCGCCGCCGCCATCAGCACCTGCACCAGGTTCGGCGACACGGGCTTGCGGATCACGCCGCACGGCTTGATGAACTCGAGCCGCACGCCCCGGTTGCTGCTTTCTGCCGCCAGCGCCATGTTCACCCGGCGCAGGTTGTCTTCCCAGAACGACAGTTGCCGCTGCGCCTGCTCCGCCGTGCGACTGATCTTGCTGTACTCGCTGCGCACCGGAAAGAGTTCGGTGGACTGGGCATTGAGTCGATCGAGTTCGGCCGAGAGGCTGGTGTACTGTTTGTCCAGGCTTTCGGCTTGTACCCGGGCAACGGTCAGGCGAAGCTCCAGTTCGGTGCGCTTGGGGTTCTGACCGATCCGCGTTTGGGTGACGACCTCGACCTGGGTATTGGCAATCTCGTCGCTGATCGTCTCGATCTGCTGGCGCAGGGCGATCACGTCCGGGTGTCTCTCGGTCATCTTGTAAATGCCGGTGTATCGGGACAACTCCGATTGTGCCTCGCGGAGTTTGGATTCGAGCCGCTGCAGCTCAGGATTTCGGCCGGTAAACACCTGCGGCGAGGTCTTGGGCGTCTTCGTAAGCTCCTGTTCCAGCGCCTGGACCTGCAGCACGGCGTTGTCGTGCTGCTGCCGCGCTTCGGCCAACAGTATCTGCTTCTCCATCAGGACCATCTGCACGCTGTTGGGGTTGTCCGGCAACAGTTCAAGGTGTTCGATCTCGAACGTGAGCTTCTTGCTCTCGACCTGTTCGATCTGGTGGCGGGCGTTGTTGACTTCGTCCTGGAAAAACTTGGCCGATGCACGCAGTCGCGCTTCCATCTGGGCCCGGGTGCGTTGGATGTAATGTTCGACCAGCGTGTTGACCACAAGGCGTGACAGCACCGGGTCGTTGCCCACATACTCGACGCGGATGCGGTCACGCTCATTGCTGGCAAACTCGTACTGGACGACGACGCGGCGCGAGAGGCTCGCGTAAAAGTCGTGGAAGCCGGCTAGGGGATTAGTGCGGTACCGCTGTCGGAGGATCGGATCGAGCGTCTGCTTGAGCTGTTCGATTGCCGGCGAGCCGGCCACTTCTTTGATCAGTAACTGGCGGGGGTCCTGGAACGACCTGGGCGCACCGCGTTGGGTGATCTCGGTCAGCACCATGTCGTTGCTACGCTCGAAGATCGCTTCGGCGCGGTACTTCCGCGGTAGCAGCATGCTCGCCGCCAACACCGCCGACGTGACGATGAATGCCGCGAGAATAAACCGCCAGCGGAAGCGCCACAGCACTTCCCAGACCTCAAGCAGTGCTCTGGCTTGGTTGCTCTGCTGGTCCATGAGTTCGCCGCCAGTACTTGGAAACGTGGTCGGTTCTAGTTGCCGGTCGAGTAGGGCCGAGCCCGCAGGTCCGCATCGATCTCGCCCGGATTCTGGACAGTCCGGGCGGCCGGCGTCAGCGGCAGCAGCAACTGCTGGATCGCCAGCCCCACCACCGCCAGGCCGTTCGCCGGCACGTATATGATGTCACCCTCTTCCAGCACGGCGTCGAGTGTCGTGTCGCCTTCTTTGACCATCCTGTTCAGATCGACGGTCATGCGGCGGATCAGCTCGCCGTCGGCGTTCGGCCGCAGAATGTGAATCTTCTGTGGGTCAGCCAGCCGGGTCGGCTGCGCGCGGGCCATCGTCGCGAGCACCGTGTTCGCCCCGTTGTAGGGGTAGGGACCGGCGACCGCGACCTCGCCGAACACATAGATCTTCTTGCTGCGGAACTCGATCACGCGAAGACTGACCTCCGCGTCTTCGTAGTAGTCCCGGGCCAGCTCCTGAAGGTGGGCGCTGACCTGTTCAGGGGTCTGCCCGGCGACAAAGATCGTCCCCAGCAATGGCAGGGTGATCTTGCCATCAGGGCGGATCATCTCACGGTGACCATTGACCTCGCGCACACGCTTTGAGTTGATGGCGATGACGTCGGGTGGTTCCATCCGGTACTGTGCCGCGGTGACCAGTGGCCGTGGTTCTCGAATAAACGCGCTGTAGTCCGTGTAGGTGGTGCAGGAGGAAGAGAAAAAGAGCACCGGAGCAAGCGCGCATGAGATCATGAAGTGTCGGGGGCTGGCAGTATCTTGCATCGTCCTGCTCTCCTGCTCTTGCTTTTGTGTTCTTCTTAACGTTACAGGGCGGCCTGGTCCCAGACCCTGGGGATCGTTTGCAACACAAGCCGCAGGTTTTCGATCATGCTCCGACGCCGCAGATACCTCAGGTCATACGCCTGCTTGCGTCGCGCGCCGTCGTCGTCGTTGGTGTAGCCGTTGCTGACTTGCGCCAGGCCCGTGAGTCCCGGCCGGGCCGTTAGCCGCCATTCGATGCGTGGGATCGCGTCACGGAGTTGCTCGATCATCTCGGGCCGCTCGGGCCGCGGGCCGACCAGGCTCATCTGCCCGATTAGGATGTTCCAAAGTTGCGGCAGTTCGTCGACGTGGCTCCGCCGCATCCAGCCGCAGCCGGGCAACACCCGCGGGTCACCGCTGCTGGCGAACCGCGCGCTGCCGGGCTGTTCAGCGTCCAGCCGCATCGTTCTGATCTTGTAGATCCGAAACAGCCACCCGTCGCGGCCGGTACGCCACTGGCGGTAGAGCACCGGCCCGCCGTCGATCAGTCTGATCCACAGTGCACAAATGAGCATTAATGGCCCGAACAGGGCCAGGCCCAACACCGCCGCGATCATGTCGAATCCGCGGTTGAGCCGCTCGAAGCCGGCGTGGGTCGCGCGCGGGCGTTTTGCAGCCGGTTGCGGCCGGTAACGGCGATCGGGTTGGCTCATCACGGCTTCCATGCGTCTAGACACCTAGACCGGGCCGGCCACGGGGCCCGCACCCAGCGTCTCCAGAGGTATCGGAGCGATGGTTGGACTACTTAACCGAGCTGTGACAATCAGGATGACTGAGGCAGTTGTCGTAACTGTATCGTCCGGGCCATTTAGGAAATCCGGTGACTGGCCGATATCAGTCTGTGGCCGGGGTGGCCCGATTGCTCGGCCGAAGGGGAATGCAAGAGTCGCGATGGCCCATACCGCATGGACACCCAGGCAGCAGCGCGAAGCGCAGTATTACCGCTGCTACGCACCGCGGCAGTGTGTCGATACCGTCGATTTTGCACCGGTCCAGGGCCGTGAATGCCGTCCGTGGAATCCTTATTGATACGTCTACAATTTTGCCCGCAGGCGGTACGTCAACCCGTCACAGCGGTTGCTCGACTTTGGTTGCGGCATCGGCATCGCCGCGGTTCGGTTTGCCTATCTCGGGTTTCAGGTCGATGCGTTCGATTTATCGGATCAAAACATCGCGATCGGCCGGGTGTTGGCCCGGAGGTATCAATTGGCCGACCGGTGCACCTTCCGACCCATGCTCGCCGAGCAGCTCGATTACCCCAACCAGACGTTTGACCTGATCGCCGGGATCGACATCCTCCACCACGTCGAGGTCCCTCGGGCGATTGCTGAAGCCCGGCGTGTGCTCAAGCCCGGCGGCGTGGCGATCTTCAAGGAGCACGTCGAGGTCCCGTTGCTCGATCACGTCCGCAACACCGCCCTGGTCCGATCAATCGTGCCACGCCGCGTGTCGATCAAGCACCACATCACCGAGGACGAACGCAAGCTCAACCGTGACGACCTGGCGTTGATCGAAGACACGTTCAGTCATGTCCAGACCCGGCGGTTCACCGTGTTCAGTCGGATCGATCGTCTCGTGCCACGCTGCAACGACACGCTCCGCGGCCGACTCCAACGCCTTGACCACCGCCTCATGCAAGCCTGCCCGCCGCTGGCGCAGCTCGGCGGCACCGTCGTGCTCATCTGCTACAAATGAGCCGCTTGCGGCTTAGCGTTGACGACCGCGTCCACCACCCGTAACGTGTAGCGTTACCCGCTGCGCCCGTAGCTCAACTGGACAGAGCATCGGACTTCGGATCCGAGGGTTGGGGGTTCGAATCCTCCCGGGCGTATTGTTGCTCTGGCAAGGATTTAGACCACAATCCGCCAAGTCATCGGCATTTGCGTCGAGTTCGTCGAACACATCGAAGAGGATTGAGCTGCGTTCTCGTCGGTCGATCTGCACCGAACAGCGCCCCGTAGGCGAAGCGCGCGGAACAACTGCCACAACAGGATTGGATACGCCGCATACAAGCGGAACGGTCATCGCGTTCCAATCCTATCCCTTGCACCCAATTGGGCTGCTCCGTAATTGCAGGGCCGCCAACATCGCCGCCGCCTTGTCGAGCGTTTCCTGATACTCCGCGGCCGGGTCGCTGTCGGCGACGATGCCCCCGCCCACCGAAAAGTCCACGTGCCCCGAGCCGGTCGTCACGTCGGTTTCCAGCAGCATCGTTCGGATCGCAATGTTGAAGCACGCCCGGTTGTTGGACAGGTAGCCGATCGCACCGCAGTATGGGCCACGCGGCACCGGTTCGAGTTCGTCGATGATCTGCATCGCCCGCACCTTGGGCACGCCGGTGATCGACCCGCCGGGCATGGTCGCGCGGAGCAGGTCGGCCAGGTCCTTCGACTCGTGTAGATCACCGCCGATCGTCGCCACGCCGTGGTGCACCGTTGGATGCGATTCGATTGTCCGGGGCTGGACGACGCGCACCGACCCGTAGTCGCACACCCGTCCAAGGTCGTTCCGCAGCAGGTCCACGATCATGTTCAACTCGGCCGTGTCCTTGGCGCTGTCGCGCAGCTCTGCAGGATCGGCCGATGCCGGCCGCGTGCCCTTGACCGGCCGCGTGACGACGTGGCGGCGACGGTCTATTTCCAGGAACAGTTCCGGCGATGTCGAAGCGATCGTGCGTCGGGTGTGGTTGACTGGTACAAGTTCGAGGTACGCCCCGTACCATGCCGGTGAGACGGTCGCCAGTTGGTTGAACAGGGCGCGGTGAGCCAGCGGATAGATACCGGTTAACTCAGCGGTGAGCCGGTGCGCCAGATTGACCTGGAAGATATCGCCGGCCGTGATGTACGCCTTGGCGGCGTTCACCGCTGCTTCGTATTCCGATCGGCTGACATGGCTGCGGGCAGGTGTTGCGTGGAACGTTGCGTCAACCGAATCGCCCAGCACCAGTTCGCCAAACCCGCCACTGCGCCAGTGGCCGCACGCATACCACGTTTGGTCCGCCCCGTCGTAAACGAGGTAGCCGGGGCAGTAGGCCAGCTCAATTACCGGGTCGTTGGCATCGGCTGGAACATGACACGGCAGGCGTTCGATCCATCGGGCCAGGTCGTAACCGAGATAGCCGATCCATAACCCCTCGAACGACCGTTGGATCAGACGCAGGTCTCGGAACGGGCGGTGTGTAAAGCGACCGGACAAATCGAGCTGTTCCGGGCCGAGCCAGGCGCTGCGACCGCTGGCGGTGGTTCGGGCGGCGTCGGCGGTAAAGCGATAGGTGCCGACGGGCTCCGCCAGCACCGACCAGCGGGCCCACCGCCGGTGGAACCGGCCGGAGTGCAACAGCATCACACGTCGGTCGGCGGGATAGCGGCGCAGTGCCTCGAGCGGATCGAATCGCCAATCGAGCTGACGCCCCTGTTCGATCATGTCCGCATGGTAGCGGTGACCCGGTGCTGGGGTCCGGGACGACCGCACAGACGAGCCACGCCAGAGACCGGCTACCCCTCAGGAACGCTACGACCACTCCGGATCAATAGCTCTCTCCAATCCGCCCCATTGTCCTGGTTTGCCGGCGTCTCTGGCGTGGCTCCAATAGTGATCGGTGCACATTGCGGCCGCGGTGCGACGGCGGAACCGGCTGGTTCAGTCAATGCGGAAATCGCCACTGACAACCCGTGCGAGGCACGGTCAATGTCTCTCTTCAATCCCACGTTTTCTGGCGAGGCGCCCCTCCCGATGTAGGCGATCAGGATAGATCCACCGAGCGCACTCAGAATCCATCAGTATAACCGATGAATCCTCGATCATGCAACCGCAATTCCTGGGCACGCAGGGCCGTTCAATGCTCGATTTTTCTTGCGGGGGTCGTGTTGTCGAACCCGGGGCGGGTCGCTGGCATGGCCATTTTCGGGTCGATTTTCAGCGGCTGCGGCCGAACGCACCAACACGTCGTTGGCACATACTCATCGGTCCGTGGGAGCCACCGGGTTCCGTTAGTAGGGGCTCGGGTCCCACAACGTCCGGCCGGTCAGGTGCAGGAACACGTCTTCCAGCGTCGGCTGGCCGACAGTGACGCTGCGGATTTGACCGGGCAGCGCAGCGGTCAGCTCAGCGACGAGTTGCGGCCCGTTGGGTTTATCAAAGTGTACCTGACCGTCAATGACCGTGGGGGTCGCTCCATCAGGCCAGGGGCCAAACCGGGCGGCGATCTGCTCGCAAAGGGCCTGGGCATTGTCGGTTGGCTCGACGTTGATCACGTCGCCGCAGATCGCGGCCTTGAGGTTGGCCGGGGTGTCCAGCGCCACGATCTTGCCGGCGGCGAGCACAGCCAGCCGATCGCATCGGTCAGCCTCTGCCATCAGGTGCGTGGTCAGCGCCACGGTGACGCCTTGCTCGCGCCGCAGGTCGTCGAGGTGGCGGCTCAGATCGCGCCGCGCGCCGGGGTCGAGCCCGGTGGCCGGCTCATCAAGCAGCAGCAGTCGCGGCTCGTGCAGCAGCGCCTTGGCCAGTTCGACGCGGCGCCGCATGCCGCCGCTGAAGCGTTCGACGCGTTCGTCACGGCGGTCGTTCAGGCCCAGCCGCCTCAGCCACCTGTCGATTCGCTGACGAAGCGCCGCGCCGCCCAGGCCGTAGAGCCGGCCCTGGTGGATCAGGTTTTCCTCCGCCGTGAGCTTGACATCAACGCTGGGGTTCTGAAAGACAATGCCAAGGTGGCGGCGGACGCGCGCCGGTTGATCGAGCACGCTGTCGCCGAAAACGCTGACGCGGCCGTCACCACCGTTGGGCCGCAGCATGGTTGAGAGGATGCGAAAGAGGGTGGTCTTTCCGCCGCCGTTAGGGCCGAGGATGCCGAAGATTTCGCCGGTGTGAATCTTGAAGCTGACGCGGTCGAGCGCCGGTCGATGCGTCGCCGTTGCGGCGGCGGATTCGCCGGCACGTGGCCGGCGCCGGCCGCGCGGTGCCGGGTAGGTGTGTGAGAGGTTCTCGACTTCAACGGCCAGCGTGTCGGCGCCCGTAGCGGCGTGTCCGGCGTCGGTCTGGTGGGCAGTGACCTGGCTCATCTATCTCGATCGGATCCGTCTGGACCGGCGCGCCGCACGCAGGGTATCCAGGCGGCAGGCGGTTCTCCGCCGTTGCACGTCTCCTCAAGCCCCGTCCACCACCATCAGCGCCAGTACCAGCGGCAGGTACACCAGCGATGCAATAAACAGGGCGCGGGCATGGCCGCGGGTTCGGCCGATCACTAGTGCGACCCCGAATCCCAGGAACGCCACACCCGCCAACAGCGCCCCGAAGAAATACCCCTTGCCCGCAAAACCGACGACCGCCGGCAGGAGCCCCAACGGCACCAGGGCCATGCACCCCAACAGGATTTGCCGGAACGTGCTGCCGCCGGTCGGGTCGAGCACCGGCAGCATCGGGAACGCGGCGCGGGCAAAGTCATCGCGATACAGCCAGGCAATCGCCAAAAAGTGCGGCAGTTGCCACAGGAACATGATGGCAAAGACGATCACGGCCTCGACGCCGATCGCACCGGTCGCCGCCGCGTATCCGATCACCGGTGGAAGCGCTCCGGGCACGGCCCCGACGATCGTCGAAACGCTGCTGACTCGTTTCAATGGTGTATAGATGAGTATGTAACTCAGCAGGGTGAACGCTGACAGACCGGCGGCGAACGGGTTGGTCAGCACGGCCAGGGTTGCGACGCCGCCTACGCCCAGCGCCAGACCGAGCACCGTCGCCGATGCGGCGGAGATACGTTCAGCGGGCAGCGGCCGGTCCTTTGTGCGATGCATCTTTGCATCGGCATCGGCTTCGCAGACCTGGTTCAATGCGCTGGCGCCCATGCACGACATGGCCGTGCCCACTACCGTGGCCAACAATTGCCACCACGACCACGCCGACGCTTCCAATCCTCGCAACGGTGCGGCCCGCACACCCAGCGCAAAGCCGATCGACGCGGTCATTGCCACCATCACCGTGATCCGCAACTTGGTCAGTTGGTACAAGTCCGACAGGCGCGCCATCACGGCCAGACGATGACTGTCGCGGTCGAGCATGAGCCGACCGACCGAGCCTGGATCGTGCCGGTGGGTCAGTTGCGTCATGTGCCGATTACCTCCACTCGAGCGCCCGGGGCCGGCATCGGGGCCGCAAAGGGCACTGGATCGCGCGTGGGACCGATGCGCGACACCCGGTACACGCGGAAGGTCAGCAGCGCTGCGGTGGCCAGGATCGCTGCGCCGGTCGCCTGGTGCGCGGTGGCGACATCCGGATGCCTGCCCATCCATATCACCGCCGCGCCCAGCGCCAGTTGGACGATCAGAAGCGCTGCCAGCGCGAGGATTGGCCCGACCAGCAGCCGATGCCGGCCGAACGCGTAAGCCAGCCTGGTCAGCAGGTACCCGCTAACCCCGAGCACGACCAAAGACCACACGCGATGGGCAAAATGTACGCCGACCTGGGCCGGCGTTGGGTACACGTCGCCGTCGAACTCGTCGTATGGCACCAGCGCGTCGTGGGCTTCGGTGATCGCCTGTGGTGAAAGCGGCGGCACCAGTTGGCCGTACGAGGCCGGGAAGTCGGGGATGGCCAGACCTGACCCGGTGTGCCGCATCGCCGCGCCCAGACTCAGTTGGATCAGCAGGACTACCAGGAGCACCAGCGTAAGCCGGCGGAGGGATTGAGAACCGCGGCTAAGCCGCGAGCGGCTGTCGCAGGCGTGTTCAATCCATAACCTGCTGGTGGCGGCAGCAACCAATACGGTCATGCAGAGAAAGACTTGTCCGGTGATGCCGTGCAGAATGGCGAACGGGGTGGCTAGGGCGCTGAACCAGTTGACGAACTCGACGCGGAGCCCGCCCATGATGCCCTGAACGATGACCAGCGCGAGCACCGCCAGGCTGAGCCTGCCCAGCCAGGGCCGATGACGTTGCGTGCGCCACAGCCAGATCACCAAGGCAATACACATCAGGCCGACCACGCTGCCCTTGAGTCGGTGAATGTGTTCGTGAAAGACGTTGCCGACCCATTTTTCGACCGGAAAGGTCCAGAGAAAATGACCGTAAACGGTGAACCCGTCAGGTACTGCAAGACCGGCGTCACGGCTGGTCACATTGCCGCCGCTGGCGACCAGAATAAACGTGGCCACGACCAGCAGACACGCATAGCGGTGCAGCCACGGGCGATAGGCCGATTGTAGATTGCCGATTGCGGATTGCTGATTGGTCATCAGGCGATGCCGTTTCATTTCATGTCAAGTGCGGGGCCAAGTCCAAAAATCTGAAATCCGCAATCAGAAATCCCGTTCGTGCTCCGTCGGCTCGACCACGCCCGGGGGCCGGACCGCCGGCTGCGGCAGGTTATCCTCCTCGACCTCGACCTGGACTACATTGCCCCCGGTGGGCCTGTGGGCGGGGCTCTTGACGCCGGACCAGGTGCTCTGGCTCGCCGCCGCGGTGAGCGCCAGGATCACGGTCGGCACAAGCGTCCAGACGGCTTCCATCCGGTGGCGGCCGTGGATGACGGGGGCATGGCGGCCGGGGCGGTGGCGGTAGCGGATCGTGAAGATGATCATCGCCACAAACACACCGACAAAAACAATCCCCGTCATCCAGCAGATGGCGTAGAAGAGCTTGTCGATCCCGGCACCGCTGCCCGAGACCACGGGAGGCATCCACCAGCCGAACCGGCCGAAGGTTTCGGTTCCCGGGTCTTGGGGTGTGGGTGTAGGCTGATCACTTTGCGCCAGTGCCGGCGCCGCTGCTGCGGCCAGAGCTATAAGCAGTGTCAGGATCGACAGCTTCTGCCATAGATGCGCCCGGATTTTTGGGGATTGCAAAGCTCGCTCCTTGAGCAGTTGCGCAGCATCTGACATTAGGCCGGGTCATGTGGGCGCCGCCAACCAGTTGCGCGCCGCCGCCTCGCCCTGACCGGTCAGCCTTTCTTCTTCGGCGGCGAATATGTGACGGTCACTTCGGCTGCGCCGCCTTCCTCGACGGTGACCTTGTAGACCTGCTGATCGGGCTTGAACTTGTTGAACTCGTGCCAGGTGCGCAACTCGTACTCACCGGGAGGGAGCCCCTTGATCTCGAACGTGCCGTCCTGTTGCGTAATTGCGAAGAACGGGTGCTCCATCACGTGGATGTAGGCGCCCATCCACGTATGGATATCGCATTTGACCCCGATAGCCATCTCGGGGTCTTCGAAGGTCGCACTGATTTTCACGCTGGGGGCCTGGGACTGGTTGAAGTTTGCGTTGAGCTTGGGCGTGGCGTGCACGTTATGCATCGTGTTGTCGCTGTTTAGGATCAAGATTGTCTGGCCGGCGACCACGCCCATGACGTGCGGCGCGTACACGCAGCCGCGCTGGTCGAGCACGGGGGTCTTATTCGGTGGATCAAAGGATTTGCCTTCGAGGCCGGCACTGACATAAACGAACACGTTCTGGAGCGTATCGTTATCGCCGAACACCCACCGCTCGGAGAGCACCGGTGTGTCGCCGTGGGCGGCTTCGCAGACCGGATCGGCATCCATGCGGATCGGCTTGCGCCGCGCTTGTTTGCCGTCGAACTTGACAATGCCCTTGATGGTGCCGCCGCTGCCGTCGGTCACGCCGCCGACGTTAAGCACCGGTGGTTGTGCTTCATCTTGCGCAGCCGCGTGGTTGGCGGCCAAGGCCAAGGCCAAGGCCATCAGGCCGCAGGCCGTTACTGCGGATACCCACTTGAGCCAGTTGTTGTCTCTCATGATACCATCCATTCCTTTCCTGGTGGTTTGTCTGGCCCCCGACCGTCACCGGTTACAGTGAATCCAAACACGCAAAATTGGCTTGGCAACTCGGCATCCGCCTGGTTGCGTTGCCACATTCTATCGAGACCCGGCCAAGTGACAAGGGAGGGTGAATCGGGTCCTTCCGGCCGGCCGTTCCGGCGGCGTTAACGCTCGATCGTCACGTCTGCACGGGTCGAGGTGGTGGGCTGTTCACCCGGTTCGTCGGGAACGGGGATCACCTCGGCTTCCTCGCCGCCGTCGGCGCTCTGCGGCAGATCGGGTTGTTCGGTATCGGGTGCTTTGGCTGACTCCCCGTCGGCCGGCCGCTCCAGTGCGCTCAGTGCCGCCGGTTCGCTGGGCCGGCCGGTCAGACGCTTGCCGTCGGGCGAGTAGGTGATGCGTCGCGGGCCGACGGCGTACAGGAAATCCATCAGGTACTGCTGCTGCTGCTCGGCACTGTGGCCGTACAGCGCTTCCTTCTCGTGTCGCGTGGCTTGTGGCATGGGCTTGAAGTGTGATTCGCCTTGTAGCCAGTATTGCTGCATGCGTGTGCCGGGCTGCATGGCGGCGGCGTGCTGAAGCCACAATTCGACCCAGTTGCGTTGCAGCCGATCGGCGACGCGGCTGAGATTCGGCGCGCCGGGTGGGGGCTCATCCGGTGCCGGGGCCACGACGCGGGTCATCGCCGTCGGGCCTTCGCCGTACGCGTCTTCGGCGCCGTATGGATCGTCCTCGCCATAGGCGTCTTCTTCTTCACCGTACGGCTCTTGTTCGTCTTCCCCATACGGGTCGTATTCGTCGTCCGCATCGGCGGGCGGCGCGCCAAAACTGCCGAAGCCGGCGTCGGTCAGGACCTGTTCGTCGCCGACGCGGTGGCACTGCCCGGTCATGCAGCCCATCTCGGCGAACAGTTGCTCGCCGCGGACGAACGCCGTCTCGTCCACGACCGGCCGGCTCTTCTGGACGTAGGGATAATCCGTCTGCCAGGCCCCGGCCAGCGCCCGCGCCTTGGACAAAACACCCGCCCACTCCCTCACCAGGCGCTTCTGGCGCACCTGACGCGGGTCGAGGTTGCGCGGTCTGGTCAGGTCGGCCTGGAGCGCAAAGGCGCGCAGCTCCTGCACGGCCGTTTGCACTTCGTCGTTGTCGCTGGCGAACCAGCGAGCGCGTTGTGTTTGCAGGTTTTCGCGTTGATGCTCAAGCCGCTGTTTCCGGTCGGCCAGCCGCTCGATCTGTTGCTCCGACGCGCCCGGTTGTTTTACCTGCTGCTCCAGTTGTTTCAATTCCTGCTCGGTGTCCTGGCGGTGCCGGTCGATCTGTGCCAGGTGTGCGTCGATCACGGCGACAATCTCGCTCAGCTCGGCGGCGAGCAGTTGGCTGTGGCTGGCGAAGTAATCGACCAGCACGGTGGCCTGGTCGTTGTCGAGCGGGAAGCTGGGCATGCGGGTCTTGAGCCAGGGCCGGATCTTGGTTTCGCCGACGGGGGGCGGTTGGCCCGGCTCGGGGACGTTGGGCTGGCCGTTGACGTTCTGGAGAAAGTGGTACAGCCAATCGGGCTGGGTCTTGGCGCCCTGGCCGATCAGTCGCGGCGGCGCCCAGTTCAGCGCGTTGTCGTTATAGCTGCCGTCGTCGTTGTAGACGCCGAAGTACTGGTGGATCAGCACGTCGTTGCCTTCAATGTTGTGGCAGCCATAGCAGTTGTAGAGGGTGGCGAGCTGCCGGCCGCGGATGATCTTGTGCATCGCGTCGCCGGTGGCGGCGCGCTGGATCCGCTGCGAGACCAGCGGTGTCCGGATGCTGGTGATGAAAGTGACCAGGGCGCGGACCTGGTTGTCGGTGAGGAAGAACTTGGGCATCTTGAGCTTGTCGTAAGGCCTGCCCACGTCGAACCGGCGCTGATCGCCGTCCCGGACGAGCTTGCCTTGGAGCATGGTGCGGCCGCGGTCGTAAACGCGGGTGTTGTGCAGCTTGTGGTAGGCCCACGGGCGCCGCTCCATCTCGTGCAACTGTTCCCACGCAATCGTAGCTTTATACACCCGATTGCTGTCGTAGCGAATCTGTGGGGCGTCGGCCTCAAGGCCTTCGTGCCTGACCCGCCAGACCTGTTGCGGTTTGGCGCGCAGGTCGTCGAAGACGCGGTCGAAGTAGCCAAAGTCGAGCTTGTGCGGGTCCTTCAGGCCCCATTCATCGAGAGTGGTGCACGCGGAAATGGCGTCCTCGAACCCGTTGATCTGGTGACAGCCGCTACAGCCATAGTGGTTGATCGTCTTCTGGCCGAGGAACATCAACTGTTTGTGGCGTGTCCACTTCTTCTTGGAGCTGTCGTTTGGGTCCGTGGCACTGGTGACCTCCTGTCGCGCCAGCTCAGGGGTGCTCTGGCCGGCCAGGAGGTTGGCGACTAATGCGGCGAGCATGCGCTCGGTGTCGTCGTCGAGCGCGACGCTGCCGTCATCGGCGAAGCCGAAGCGGTCAGCTTCATAGCCCGGCCGCTGTAGCGACAGCAGATAGGTGGCCAGGTCGTTGGTGTCCTGCTCGGTGAGCCGGAATCTCGGCATGATGGTGTAGCCCGAGTAATGCCTGGGGTTGCGTAGCCAGTCGTATAGCCAGGTGCGGGCCTGCTGTTCGGTGCGGCTGGTCTTGAGTTTGGTGCCGACGCCGGATAACTCCGGGCCCAACAGTGTCATGCGGTCCTGCAGGTGTTGCTGCACGTACCAGTGCCGGGCGTTGTAACCGTTGTCGGGCGTGTCATCGGCCATCGAGACGTACCGGGCTTTGGCCTCGGGGGCGCTCAAACCCTTGCGTTGCATCAGGTCGGCGGTGATCCAGGCCTCGCCGGTCTCGTCCAGGTTGCTGTGGCAGGCGAGACAGCCCAATTGGTGAAACAGGGTCCGGCCGCGCTGCCGGCTCTCGTCGATCGTACCAACCAACTCCGGCACCGCCTCGACCTCATAGGGCCGTGTGCCTTCGGGTGGCGGCGTGGTTTGCAGGTAGTAGGTGATTGCCGTCACTTCGGTGCGGGTGCGCAGGATGTCCACGGGCGACGAGTTGTTTTCGAGCATGAAGTAGTGCGGCATCCGCGTGGTGGGACGAAAGGCCTTGGGCGCCCAGATCCACGAGGCCGTCATCTGAGGCGACAGCTTGGAGCGCACATTCACCAGCGACGGGCCGACCTTCTTGATATCCAGATCGTCTTCGAGCGACGTGACCGCGTGGCAGTTGACGCAGCCGAGCTGGGCGAAGAGCTTTCGGCCATGAAAGAGCACCGGTGCAGCGTCTCGGATGCCGTAGACCTCGGTGTGACATTTGTTGCAGCTCGACTCGACAAATTCGAGCGCGTGCATCGGTTTTTCCCAGTGCATGTAATGGATGTGGTGCCAGCCGAATTGCTCACGCCAATGCTGTTCCTGACGGATGGCCAGTCGGGGCTTGGCCGGGTCGGCCGGGTTGCGGTAGGCGGCGGTGGTGGCGTGGTCGTGCTCAGGGCTAAGGGCGTGGTGCGGGTTGTCCGGGTCGGCCAGATTTAAGTCGTCATGGACGTAGGTGGGGCCACCGTTGTCAGTCTCCTCGTGGCCTGTGTCACCCGTGGCGGTTGTCATCGATGCCGCAATGACCGCGGCGCCGCCGGGGACCTGGTCGGCCGAGGCGGTCTCGTGGGCCGATCGGCTCGCGGCGAGCTGGGCTGAGTGGATGTACGATTCGATGGTGTCGCCGTCGCTGGGCTGCTCGATCATGAAGTCGGCGACGGGCGAGCCGGTTTGGGCATCGACCCAGATCGGCCGCGGCGAGTGGGCGGTGTGCTCGAACTGCGTCTCCTGGCCCGACCCTTCATGACAGACGGTGCAGCCCATCGTCTTGACCGGGTGGCTGGAATCAGGCCCGGCATATAAATCGATCTGCGGGTGGCCCAGCAGCACCGGGCTGGCCGATACCGCGGGTAGGTTCTGCTCCTTCCGCTGCGCGTTGTACTTTTCGATCAGCGCGTACCAGTAGGTGTCGCTCAACAGGTTGAACTGCTGTTGGCCCAGGCGCTCTGCCAGCAGTGAGATCAGGTCGTCCCGGTAATTAACCAGCGGGGTGTACCACCGGGCTGTAGCCACCGGGGCCGGGGCCGGCGATTGGGCAATGCGGTCAAACGTCGCCAACAGTTGCGATTGATTCGTCGCTTTGACCGGTTCCAGGCCGGCCTCTTGACGCACGGCGTTGATCTGTTGCAGCGCCTGCTGGTTGAGCCGGTCCAGCTCGTCGCTCAGGCCGGCTAATCGAGCCGCCTCGACCCAGAAACCGAGCATCACGACCGGGCGATCGAGCACCGCGACGGCCTGCCCCTGGGCCCGGGCAACCTGGCGTTCGGTAAATGCGGTCAGGGTGTTCTGTTCGAAGACCGGGTCGTCGATGTTGACGTGACAGGTCGTGCACCGGTCGATCGTCTCGACCTGGACGAAGTTGTAGTCGGTCAGGACGTCGGGGACGACGACCTGTTCGATTCTTTCGCTGGCATTGAACCAGTCGAGCAGGGGGGCGTTGCGAATCCGTTCGCTGACCTTGGCGGCGCCTTTGGGCGCAACGGCGGCGAGTGTCTCCTTGATGGTCTTGTCGTCGCGTTCAAGGTCGCCCAGCTTCTTTTGCTTCTGGTTGAGCTTCTGTTTCGCCTGGTGGAGTCTGGCGGTCGTCTCGTCGATCTCGCGGTCGAAGCCGGCCATGTCTGCCGACATCTTGTCGACGACCTCATTGATGCGCCAAAGTTCGCCCCGCAATGCGATGACCTGGTCGGAGTCGTCGTCGTACTCGAGCCGGGCGCGTTCGATCTGCTGTCGTTTCGGGCCAACCTTGCCTCTTTCGACCGACAGCTTCAACGCCGTCTTTTCCTTGTTCTCCTTGGTATCCGTGAGCTGCTGTTCGAGCCGTCGGATTTCATCGGCGTTCATCGACGCTTTCAGTTCCCCTATCTCCGCGTTCAGTTGTTTGATCTGGCGGATGTACTCATCGGATAGCGCGGCGCGATGAGCATCGACGAGGATCGCTTCGTCCCACACCCGCGCCGCCCGGTGGTACCGCCGCCAGGTGCTCTTGAAGTGGTCGGCGACGACCAGCCAGAAGGTCGACAGCAGCAGCACCACGGCGGTGACCGCGAAGATCGCGTTCAACACTTTCATGTTGCGGAATGTCGTCGTCGGTACCGGCATGGGGCCTATACCCTAGGTAAATCCCCCAAGTGAGGGCAATATTGTAGTAGGGCCGGGTGGCGTGCCCGAACGGTGGCTCGGCTCGACGTGCAGCGCAATATGTGCCAGCTGACACCAGCGGTGGGAGTTGCACGGTAAACTGATTCTGTCTGCCATCCCTGGTTCTGGGACTGGGGCGGTGGGGACGTTTCGGCCGACCTCGGGGGCCCGGTTGGGTCAAGGTTGTAATTGGTCGGGACCGAACGTGCAACGCCCTCGCCCGATTGGGGCAACTTTGGCCAAGCCCGCCGGCTGTTGTGGCTTGCCGCGGTCTGATTAGCCGATACAATAGGGGGTATGATGAGCACCGGCCCCATCACGGCGATCGCCCGCATTATCATTAACAGCCGCTACCTGTGGTAGGGCCTGCGATCAGCGTGCCTTCGCGAATCCAGACCCTGCCGATCGGCAGGGTTTTTTATTGGACAGGGCCTCAATGGCAACCGGTATCCCGGCCGGGTCGGCCGGGCCGGACCAGCGGCGGAGACCAATCGGCCATGCAAACGTCACAACCACACGGGCGACGGATCGAGCTCTACGACACCACGCTCCGCGACGGCGCCCAAGGCGCTGGGGTGGCCTTCAGCCTCGTGGAGAAGATCAAGATCACCCAGCACCTGGACGCCCTGGGCGTGGACTACATCGAGGGCGGCTATCCGCTGTCCAACCCCAAGGACGCAGCCTATTTCGCCGAGGTGGCCAAGCTCCAGCTCAAGCACGCCAGGGTCTGCGCGTTCGGCATGACCCGCCGAAAGGGCATGTCCGCCGCCGCCGACCCGGGCATGAAAGCGCTGGTCGCCGCCGCCACGCCTGTGATCACCATCGTGGGCAAGACGTGGGGCCTGCACGTGGACGAGGTGCTGCGTGTCAGCCGCGAGGAGAACCTGGCGATGATCCGTGAATCGGTCGCGTTTTGTTGCCAGGCCGACAGCACCGAGGTGTTCTACGATGCCGAGCATTTTTTCGACGGCTACCGGGCCAACTGTGAATATGCGCTGGCGACGCTAACCGCAGCGCTGGAAGGCGGCGCCGGCCGCTTGATTCTCTGCGACACCAACGGCGGGTCGCTACCGGGCTGGATCAGTCAGGTGGTGCAGCAGGTGCAGCAATACCTCGGCTCGCTTGCCTCAAGCCCCAAGCCCCAGGCCTCAAGCCTCCTGGGCATCCACTGCCACAACGACTCGGGACTGGCGGTGGCCAACTCCCTCGCCGCCGTCGAGGCCGGCGCCGTGCAGGTCCAGGGCACGATCAACGGCATCGGCGAGCGGTGCGGCAACGTGGACCTGACCACCGTCGCGGCGACCCTGTGCCTGAAGATGGGCTACCAGTGCCTGTCCGACGCCAGCCTGTCGAAGCTGACCGAGACCAGCCGGTTCGTGTACGAGGCGGCCAACATGAACCTGATCCCTAACCAGCCGTTTGTCGGCAGCGCCGCCTTTGCCCACAAGGGCGGCATGCACGTGCACGCGGTGCAGCGCGTGGCGCACAGTTACGAGCACGTCGAGCCGGAAAAGGTCGGCAACGTCCGCCGCGTGCTCGTCAGCGAGCTGTCGGGGGCGAGCAACATCTCGGCCACGCTTGGCAGGAAGTTTAATATCGCCGACAACAAGCAGGTTCAGCGCCAGCTACTGGAGCGTGTGCAGGAGCTGGAGCATCAGGGCTACCAGTTCGAAACCGCCACCGCCAGCTTCGAACTGCTGTTGCACGACGTGTTAGGCACGCGGCCCCGGTTCTGGGAACTGGACCACTACCGCTGCGTGATCCTGAAGCGCGACGACGAGCCGGCCTCGACCGAGGCGATCGTTAAACTTGCGGTCAATGGGGCGGTCGAACACCGTGTGGCCGAGGGCGACGGTCCGGTCAACGCGCTGGACGCCGCACTGCGCAAGTGCCTCAAAGACCATTACCCGCAGATCACCGAGGTGCACCTGACCGATTACAAGGTCCGCGTGGTCAACCCGACCGCCGAGTCGGCCGCCAAAGTCCGCGTCATCGCCGAATTCGCCGTCAGGCCCGACAATGAAAACGCCAGGGCCGCCTCGTATTTCAGCACCGTCGGGGTCAACGAGAACATCGTGGACGCCTCCTGGCAGGCCATCACCGACGCCTTCGCCTACCACCTGATTGAGGTGGCAAGAGGCGATGACGAATGACGAAGCCCGAATGGCACACGATGTTTCGTCATTCGTCATTCGGACTTCGTCATTTCCCCGTGCTCCAGCGTTTGCCCCGTCACCTGCGGCGGGCTATATTTGACCGGTCCATTGCAATCGCACCCGTAGCTCAATTGGATAGAGCGGCGGTCTACGGAACCGCAGGTTGCAGGTTCGAGCCCTGCCGGGTGTATGACCACTCGCACCAGCCCCGGCCGCGAGGCCCGGGTTCACCCGACCCGCTCAGACCGGCCCAGTGACGCCGCAACGCCGCTCTTTTATCTGCATTAACTACAGAAGAAGCCGGAACAATCCCCCACCAGCCCGGGCCCATTTGAATCGGCCGTGGCGAAATTCTAGAATTGAGCATAGGTTTGACGAGGACCGACCCGTGAAGCGAAAGTGTGACCTGTGTGATCAGCCCGCCACGCACCATTCGGTGGAGATTATCAAGGGCCAGAAGATTGAGAAGCACCTGTGTGAGCGTCATGCCCAGCAGGAAGGGATGGCGGTGAAAGCAGTGCACACGCCGATCAACGAGTTGTTGACCAACTTTGTCAAGTTGCACAGCGGCGCGGCGACCCAGCAGGAGTTGGTCTGCGAGACCTGCGGCCTCACGTTTGCCGACTTCCGCGAAAGCAGCCTGTTAGGCTGCCCGAACTGTTACAAGGCGTTTGAGCAGTTACTGGGGCCGCTGCTGGAACGGGCCCACGACGGCGGTACGCATCACCTGGGCAAGGTCCCTCGCCGCGCCGGTGCCGGCGAACACCGCCAGGCCAACATCCTGCGGATGCGCAAGCGGCTGGACGAAGCCGTCAACCGTGAAGACTATGAGCTGGCCGCACGCCTCCGCGACGATATCCGCCACATTGAGGACGACGCATGAGAACCTTGCGCCAGATGACCGAGCACGCCGGCGAATGGCTCCGCGGCGCCGGGCCGCACAGCGAGATCGTGATCTCCAGCCGAATCCGCCTGGCACGCAACCTCGCCGGCTATCCCTTCGTCGGCCGCGCCAACCGGCGCCAGCGACTGGAGATCCTCGAACACTGCCGCGCCGAGGTGATGAGCGGCCGTCTGGCCAATGGCATCCTATGGGTCAACCTGCCCGATAGTCCGACCCTGGACCGCCAACTGCTCGTCGAGCGCCACCTGATCAGCCGCCAGCACGCTAACGCCAACGATGACCTGCCCCGCGCCGTGGCCATCGGCGCCGATGAAACCTTTGCCATCATGGTCAATGAAGAGGACCACCTGCGCATCCAGGTCCTGCGCAGCGGGATGCAACTGTCCGAGGCCTTCGACCAGATCAACCGCATCGATGACGTGCTGGAGGAGAAGCTCGACTTCGCCTACTCCAGGCGGTTCGGCTATACCTCGGCGTGTCCAACCAATGTCGGCACCGGGATCCGTGTGAGCGTCATGCTGCACCTGCCGGCGCTGCGGCTGACCGGTGAGATCGACAAGGTCCGTCGTGCCGCGCGCGACATGCACCTGGCCGTGCGAGGCCTATTCGGTGAAGGCTCCGAAGCCCTGGGCGACCTGTACCAGATCTCCAACCAGACCACGCTCGGCAAGAGCGAGCAGGAGATCCTTGCCGATTTCGAGCACACCGTTGTGCCGCAGATCATTGCCTACG
>JAZGCX010000043.1:0-5224 GCA_036477175.1 Phycisphaeraceae bacterium | reverse complement strand
GCGGTGGAGCAGCTGGTGATCGAGGAAGAGTTCGCAGCCGCCGGTGTCAAACGTCCCAATTACGGGATCACCAGCTGGAACATCCTTACCTTGATTCAGCACGGGACCGAATCGCAGATTCAACGATGTTTCGCTAGCATAAATCACTAATGTTAGGAGGGGCCGATTAACGCCAATCCGTTCGACAACGACAATGGCAGTTTTTTCGTCTTGGTTAACGACGAGGACCAGCACAGCTTGTGGCCGAAGTTCGCTGATGTTCCAGTCGGCTGGCGGGTAGTTTTTGGTGAAGCGGACCGTGCCGCATGTTTGGACTATATTGAACTGAATTGGACTGATATCCGGCCGAAGAGTCTGCGTGACCGGCTGGAGGGGGTCGTCCCAGTGGTCAATGACGTCGACCCCTAGAACTCCGCTGATGGTTCGTGATCGTGATGTGCTAGCGGTGTGTCCTGGCGGGTTTGGTGGTAGCTGATGGATGCTGCTTCGGCGAGTGGGGTCGACGTCTACGGCGGCGTGCCGACGTCTAGTCCAATTGTGTCCGGCGCCGGCTTTCTGGAGCGTCTTGATATCTGGGCAGTTACTCGTCCGGAAGGGCTGTGGCTGAACGTCGTAGACGAGCATGGTGCCACGACTGAACTCACATTCGGTCGAGCCGCGGATTTGGTGGGTCGGCTTGCCGCGTGGTTGCGGGACGGTCTCGGGGTCCGGCCCGGGGAGTTGGTTGCTGTTCTTCCTGCCAACGATTCGCGTTCGGTGCTTACCGTCCTGGCGCTGATCCGGGCGGGTTGTGCAGTGTTCTTTGTTCGTCCTGACGAGCCGGTGCAGCGTCGAGCAGAACTCCTCGCGGGGGCGGCAGTTCGCGCTGTGCTGGCGCCTGCGCCGGGCATCGCCCAGCGCTGTCCTGGCTCGCTGGTTGTTCCCGAACCCTGCGAACTACCTGCGGGCATGTTTCTCCCGCCGATTCCGGCAGGGGATTTGGTTTTTGCTACTTCGGGGTCCACAGCGGCGTCGAAGCTGGCCGTGCAGTCGCACTATGCCGCCATGGTGAACGCTGAGGCACTCACCCGTCATCACGGTCTCGGGCCCGGCGAACGGGTGCTCGGCTGCTTGCCGATCTGCCATGTCAATGGTCTGCATTTCACGGTACTGGCCACGCTATGGTCCGGCGCGGAGGCGGTTCTGCTGCCGTCGTTCCAGCTGCAGGGCTACCGCGATGCCGTGCAGCGTTTCGAGCCCACGATAGCCAGCGTCGTACCGGCCATCCTGGAGCAGTTGGCGGCTGCACCGCCGATCGAGTTCGGCGGCGGATTCCGCTACTTCGTTTCCGCGGCGGCGCCGCTGACTGCACGCACCGTCGGTAATGTGTGGCAACGCCTTGGTGTTCGCGTGGTCCAGGGATACGGGCTGACGGAAACCACGAACTTCTCCACGACTCTGCCCACCGACCTCGACGAGGCCGAGTATCACGCGCTGATGATCGACGCCGAGGTGCCCACGGTCGGCGTTGCACTCTTCGGCAACGAAGTGGCCATCTTGCGTGACGACGGATCCACTGCGGCGCCGGGGGAAAACGGTGAGGTGTGCGTGCGCGGACACAACGTCATGCGCGGCTACCTTGGCAATCCGCAAGCAAACAGCGAGGCGTTTTCCGGCGGCTGGTTTCACACCGGTGACCTAGGCCATACATTTTGCGGGTCAGGGGGTCGGACGTTCTTCACGCTCACTGGCCGTCGCCGGAACTTGGCGAAGGTACTCGGGATGGCGATCTCGTTCGAAGAGATGGAGCGGCGGCTGCGCGACCTGGGGACCGTGCGTGATGCGGCCTGCTTCGCTGTACCGGACCGGTTGCGTGGCGAGGCGATCGTCGCCGTGGTCGTCCCAGCACCGGGATTCGACGAAGCTGCCACCGATGAGCACCTCAGCGGTTGGTTCGCAACTGGGGCATTGCCCGTGCGCTACGTCCTCGTAGGCGTGGTACCCCGCACGCAGACCGGGAAGATCCTGCGCCCTGAGCTAAGCCGAGCCTTCGCATCACCTAAATCCCTTCTACCGCAGGAGGTTCTTTGAAGTTCGTGGTACCGGGAGCGCCATGTTCACCGTGTTCGACGGTCGTGATGCTCGGCCAACGCGCCGTCGGTGGGCGAGGGCGCATCGTCTACCAGGCGAACCACCGGGCAGCGTATCGAGGGCGGCTGGCGCGGGGTCTGATGCGGCCCGAACGCCAGACCCGCGAGATTCAGGCTGGTAGGAATCGGGTGCCGGCGGTGCCGCCCGCCGGATTCACTGCTGCGGTGATGTCTGCGGGTGAGGTCACACAGTGACGGCATCGAGCCTTTCGGGCATCGTCAGCGAGGTGTTAGGGATTCCCGAGACTGAACTGAATGCAAGCTTTTTCGGGCTCGGCGGGGATTCCGCGGCTGCTATCAGCGTGGTACGGCGGTTGCTGCGTACCACCGGGATCGACCTAGATCCGCTGGATCTACTCACTTGCGATTCGGTCCCAGAACTGTCCAACAGCCTGGCTGGGCCGACCGGACCCACCGAAACCACACCACTGCCTCACAGCGAGTGAGGTTGACCATGGTTGACGGGCTTTGGTCCGTGGCCCGGGTACTACCTCTAGGCAGTTCCACCGAACTGATGCCGCTCGAGCCAATCCGTGGCTTACTGGCGCCGACCGAACGATCCCACGCGCGCCGCACGAAATGATCACTCTGCCCCAACTCTCATAACAGTGGACCTACGACCGGGGTACAGACCTCGTGGACCAGTTCACGGGGTCCGGCCAGCCGCTCATCTGAGTTACGCCGGTGAATCTGTACTCGTATCACAGAAATGCGATACTGCACGAACAAAGGAGCAATAATGATCAAGTAGCCTTTCCAATCCTCCCATATCCCTCATAGCGAGAACGGTTGACTTATGTCTGTTCGTATGAAGATTAAAGCCGACGATCAGAACGAGGTTCGGGACGTCGCGAGTTTCCAGGATCCGGCACGTAACCAGTTAACGCCCGTGGTGCAGTTCCCGGCCGAGATTGCACTGGCCGTGGTGGAAGCGCTGGCCGCTATTGTGCGCAAATCTCATGCCTCGCAGACCGCGACCACCGCCGATTGTGACGGTATCGTTCGGGCGCAGTCGTTCGAAGAGGGCGAGGTGTACATGCTCGCGTCGCCGTTCGACGAATACTTTGCCGATCGCTACCTGATGGACCTCTATGACGTCGAAGACCGGAACATCTGTTCCCGGATGCATTTACACACCGGTCTGCGATTCATTCGAATGATGACCGGACCGAAGACCGTCATCAGGGTTTCCAGCCTGTCTCCGTTCAACGTGGTTCTCATCGAGGGAATTGCCCCGTTTGTGCCCGAGGCCTTCGAGGACACGCTGCCGGAGACCGCCGAACACGTTTCCTGTACTCGCTACAATCTCATCGTTCCAGAAAATTCCTGGGTCGATATGCAAATCCCGCGTGGAGTTTCCCACCAGTTCAATGCTATCGGCCCGCACGCAGTGATCGATTCTGTGCACCCCGAGGAATCGATTGAGACCTTTCGAGAAAAAATGTCTGGCTACAAGATGATGGCGCAAACCATTTTCCTGGCCAAAGAGCGGCCGAGCGCCGAAACCTGCGCCTCCCTGCCCGCCAACGCTCACGCAGTGGGTTGACCTGGGTGGGGATTCATTGTCGGCGATGCGGGTGGTCGCCGGGATCAACACCAGCTTGGATGGCGCCCTGTCGGTACGCGCAGTGTTTGAGGAACCCACGGTGGCCCGGTTGGTGACCCGGATCGGTCGTGGTGGTGTGGGTCGGCTTGAACCGTTGGTGGCGGTGACGCGCCCGGGCGTGGTTCCGGTGTCGTTTGCCCAGCAGCGGTTGTGGTTCATCGATCAGTTACATGGGCCTTCCCCGGTCTACAACGTGGTGGTGGCGGTGCGGCTGGTTGGAGAGTTGGATACCGGGGCGTTGGGGTCGGCGCTAGCTGATGTGGTCGGCCGTCACGAGAGTCTGCGCACGGTGTTCGCTGCGGTGGAGGGGATCCCTGAGCAGGTGGTAGTTCCCGCTGAGCGGGCGCAGGTGGGTTGGCGGGTTGTTGATGCCGGCGGCTGGTCGGCAAGCCGGCTGGATGAAGCTATTGAGGCGGCGGCGTGTCACCGGTTTGATTTGGCGGCCGAGGTTCCCTTGCGGGCGTGGCGTTTCCGTCTCGCCGAGGACGAGCACGTGTTGGTGATCACGGTGCACCATATCGCTGCTGATGGTTGGTCGATCGGGCCGCTGGTCGGTGATCTGGGGGTGGCCTATGCCAGCCGGTGTGCGGGTCAGGCCCCGGGCTGGGCGCCGTTGGCGGTGCAGTATGTCGATTACACGCTATGGCAACGCGAGCAACTGGGTGATCTGGCCGATCCCCGCAGCCGCGTCGCCGCGCAGTTGGGCTACTGGCAGCAGGCGTTGGCCGGGATGCCTGAGCGGCTGGTGTTGCCCACGGATCGGCCTTACCCGGCGGTGGCTGATTATTGCGGGGCCAATGTGGCGTTGGAGTGGCCCGCGGAGCTGGCGCAGCGGGTTGGGCGGGTGGCCCGTGAGCATAATGCGACCAGTTTCATGGTGATGCAGGCCGCTTTGGCGGTGTTGTTGGCCCAGCTAAGCGCCAGTAGCGATGTGGCAGTAGGGTTCCCGATCGCCGGGCGGCGCGATCCGGTGCTCGATGAGTTGGTGGGGTTGTTCGTCAACACCTTGGTGCTGCGGGTTGATCTGGCCGGCGATCCCAGCGTGGCGGAGCTGCTGACCCAGGTCCGTGCGCGCAGCCTGGCTGCCTACGAACATCAAGACGTGCCCTTCGAGGTGCTTGTGGAGCGGCTCAACCCGCCCCGAAGCTTGACTCATCACCCTTTGGTGCAGGTGATGTTGGCCTGGCAGAACGCCCCCGGGCACAGCGGTGATCCCGCCGCTGGGCTGGTTTTGGGTGATGTGGGGGTCACCCCGCTGGCGGTCGATACCGGTACCGCGCGGATGGATTTGGTGTTTTCCCTGGCTCAGCGTTGGAGCGGGGCCGGTGAACCGGCCGGGATTAGCGGGGCAGTGGAGTTTCGCACTGATGTGTTCGACGCGGCCAGCATCCACACGCTGATCCGGCGGTTCGAGCGGGTGGTGGCGGCGATGGTCGGGGATCCGACCCGGCCGGTGTCATCGATTGATGTGCTCGATGAGGTTGAGCGC
>JAZGCX010000042.1:0-2974 GCA_036477175.1 Phycisphaeraceae bacterium | reverse complement strand
GGTGACCGTTCGCCGGCGTTTGCGGCTGTTCTGTACCGGCTGGACCTGCCGCTGACCGAGCCGATCGATTCGGCGTGGTCGCTGGTTGAGGACGAGCGTCTGTCGCCGGTGTTGGTCAACGCGTGGCGGGTCAACGGCCTGCGCGCCGGGTACCTGCATCAATCGAAGCTCGACGAATTCGTCGGCCTGCTGCCGAGGACCGTGTCCCAACACCGCGGTGTGATCGTCGCCTCTGCTGACCTTTTCGCGCTGCGCACGTCGCCGCGGCTGCGGTATCCGGCTCGCGTTGACTTGGCCGTGCCACCCCAGGCGGCCCAGGTCGTCACCGTTCGCGGGGGTGAGTGTCAACTGCTCAGTCGTGTGGATCAGGATGCGTCCGGTCGGACGGTGTTCGAGTTGATCCCCCATCATCACGTGGTCCGCGCAACGGTTTTGCCGCGCACCCCGCAGGCCAAGGCGCTGGAGGGACGGATCTTCGACGAGCTTGCCCTGCGCGTGCCGGTTGAGCCTGATGAGTTGCTGATCATTGCGATGTATCGACCAGCGCCGCCCAAGCCGATTGAGTCGGACGAATCTGACGAGACCGACAAACCTGTCGAATCCGACGATCCGGCCGAACCGGCAGCGGCCGATGCGACCAACGCATCCGCTGACATGGAGCCCGAATCACTGGATACCGACGGTCAGCCAACGGCGACGGAAGCGGTTGAGGATGTCGGGCCCACTGTGTTGCCGTACAACCTGGGGATGCACCTGCTGAGTGGGCGGCGGGGCAGCCACCATGTCCAGATCGTGCTGCTGGTCGGGGTCGTGCATGACCAAAGTGCAGCCGGCGCTGAGGCGACCTCCGTCAATCCTGAGGCGCCGGATCATGGTCAATAGACAGCGTCAGGTGTCTCGACCGTGGCAGCCGGCGGGGGGCAGGTCGAGCATGGTCAGCAGGCCGGGCCCAGCGCGGTGGACGACCGGCAGATGATTGATCAGCATCGCGATCGTGGCCGAATCGCCGGGCACGCCGCCACGCAGCGCCAGTCGCAGCGGCACCGGTCCGTCCAGTTCGATCGTGTCGATCGGGTCGGACAGGCCCACGGCCATGGTCAGGTCCAGTTCAATCGAAAGCTCATCGCCGCGCCACCGCGCGGTGTTGTGCATGCCGGCAACGCGGCCCGGCTCAATTGATCCCAACGCCGATTCGATCGGTTGCTCGGCGATCACCGGATCGAGCGTCTCGGCCACGGTTCCGCTTTCGACACGTCTGCCGAGCCCGGCGGCCAGCAGTGCGACCGATTCAGCCAAACCCTGGTGGCCGATCTTGCCGGTTCGCGCCAGCGTTTTGAATTCGTCCACCGCCATCGTCGCGCCGATCTTCCGTTGCAACGGGTTGCGCCGCGTGGCCGCATCGACGCGCCGCACGCACCGCACCGAGGTCACCCGCTGCACGGCTGACGCCAGCACCACCGTCAGGCTGTCCATCACGAATCCCGGGTTAACCCCCGTGCCCAGCACCGCTCGCCCCGCTGCGGTCGCGTCGCGATGGATGGATTCGGCCAGATCAGCCTCGCGGTACCACGGCCAGAGCATCTGTTCACAACTGCTGACGACCGCGACCTTGTGGACCAGCAGTTGCCGGATCGTCGGCGCGATGGTCTTGAAGCTTGACGTGGTGCACACGACCGCCGCGTGCGCGTCATGCAGTGTGGCCGTGTCGATGCGGTCGGTCACGACCGGCCCCGCGTCGGGACCGTTGCCGCCGCGCCCGTCGATCTGGCCGAGCGTCCGGGCGACCTTGCACGGATCGGTATCGAACAGGCCGACCAGCTCCATGCCGCCCTGCATCTGCACCGCTCGGGAACAGGCACAACCGATCGCACCGAGCCCCACGACCACCACACGCAGCATAGTTGAGTCCCCTGGTGTGTTTGTTCAGCGACGGTCCCCGGCGTAGCCGCCGGGGCTAAACCGTGTTACCCGTCATTGCAAACTTGACGGTCCACTAGATTCCATCGCCGATGTTGTCGGCCGGTCCGGGGGTATCTCCGCCGCCGCGTCGCCGCCGTCGTCGGCGTTTGCGTTTTCGGCGGCGCGGCGGATCGGTGGACGACGATGCATCCGACGACCCAGCCGACTTGTCATCGTTGTCGTTATCCACCGGCGTGCCCTCGCGTGCTTCGACTTCGTCGTCGGCCAGCGGGTCGCCGGGTCGGGGCCGCCGTGGCTCCTTGGCGGCAGGGTCCTCGGCGTCGGCGGTGGTGTCCGGCTCGGCGTCATCGGTGCGTGGGGTGTCGTGTTTGAGGATTTCGATGTTCTCGACCGGATACGCCGCGGACACGGGATTATCGTCCAGCCGCACGAGGACCAACTGTGTCAGGATCTGCGTGTTGATCACCGTGCCCGGCCCGTCGGGGGTTTCGACGCGGCGCTGACGATTCGGCAGCCGCTTGCGCAGCGCGTCGTAGGTTTGGTCCTCATACCGCAGGCAGCACATCAACCGTCCGCAGCGGCCGGAGATCTTCGCCGGGTCCAGCGTTGCTTTCTGCACCTTCGCCGACCGCATCGACACCGGCTTGAGCACCTTGAGGAACTGTTGGCAGCAGCAGTGTTGTCCGCACCGCTCGTAATCGGCGACCAGCCGCGCCTCGTCCCGCGCGTTGACCTGGTGCATCTCGATCCGCGTCTGATACTCCGACGCCAGCATCCGCACGAGTTCCCGGAAATCCACCCACTGATCGGCGGTGTAGTGGAAGATGATCCGCTCGCCGCCGAGCAACAGCTCCACCTCGACCATTTTCATCGGCAGGTTCAGCTCGGCGATCAGTGATCTGGCGAACTTGATGATCTCCGGCTTGCGGCGGTCGAGTTGCGATTGCTCGTTCAGGTCGTCGATCGTTGCGATGCGCAGGACCTTTCCCTGGTTCGTGAACGGGTAGTCCTTGCCGCCGCTATTCTCGATGAACTCGAGCATCTGCTTTCGGGT
>JAZGCX010000413.1:0-7329 GCA_036477175.1 Phycisphaeraceae bacterium | reverse complement strand
CCACGTGGTAGCGGACGCCCGGCAGGTCACGCACACGGCCGCCCCGCACCAGCACGATGCTGTGTTCCTGCAGATTGTGCCCTTCGCCGCCGATGTAGGCCGTGATTTCCTTGCCGTTGGACAATCGTACGCGACAGACCTTGCGGAGCGCCGAGTTGGGCTTCTTGGGCGTGACGGTCTTGACCTGGAGGCACACACCGCGCCGCTGGGGGCACTCGTCAAGGTCCTTGACCTTGCTCTTGCTCTTGGGCGTTCTGCGCGGCTTGCGTATCAACTGGTTGATGGTGGGCATAACAGGCCTCGTCCACGGATACCCCATTACCCCGGTGGTCCATGCCGATCCGGCAGGATCGAGCCAAGCATTATAAGCACAGTGGCCCGAGTGTTGCAACCTGTGCTTCGACAGGATGCTAGGGCTCCACCGGCCGGTGGCTGACCGTGCCGGTCTGCCGGGCGTGGTCTGGCGGCCACTACCCGTCGGTGGCACCGGCGGTTGTCCGGCCCTGTGCGGTTTGGGCCAGGATGACTTCGAGCCGATCGACGTGCCGGGCCATCGACAGCTCGTCGGTCAGGCCGGCCATCTTTGCCCTGCACCGCCGGCGCTCGGCAGGATCGGCCAGGCGGAGCATCGCCTCGGCCAGGGCCTCGGTGTTGATCGGGTCGGTCAGGACACGGCCACGGCGGAGCGACCCGTTGCCACCCGGGACGACAAAGTCGGCGGCCCCGTCGTAGATCGTCGTGATGACCGGTGTGCTCATCATCAGCGATTCAATGACCACCTTGCTCGCCGGGTCGTGAAAGGTGGGCAGGACGGTCACATCAGCGGCGGCGTAGAGTGCCGGCATGTGGGATGTAATGCCGACAAACCGCACACGGTCCCGCACGCCCAGCGTTGCCGCCAGGTGCTGAACCGGGTAGCGCAGCCGCCCTGCAATGAGCAGCGTCAAGGCGGCGCCCCGGTCTTTGAGCAATTTGACGGCACGCAGCAACGGGTCGATGCCCTTGAGACGAGGGTTGTCGGCCACGAACAGGTAGAGCGGGTCGGCTTGCGGCACGCCAAAGCCCTGGCGAATCTGTTGCTGCCAGGTCTGACGCCGATGCCGCGACATCGCAGGCATCACGGCGCCATTGGGGATCACCTCGATACGATTCGGGCTGATCCGATCGTCGCGTTCAAGCTGGTCAGCGAGATAGCGGCTGACGGCCACCACGCGTTGCACCCTCGGGTCGCGGAGCGTGCGGCGTTCGAGTTGCAGGCGCAGCAGGTGGCTCGGCGACAGGTGTGCGCCAAGCCGTTGGGTCAGTCGGGCGGTCACGCCCGTCGAGGCGGCGGCCAGGCGTTCGAGCATGTGGCGGGTGGTGCCGCGGCGGGGTTCGAGCACCGTGGCCGGCACCACGGTGGTGACCGAGAGGCTGGCATCGAACTGGCCGCCATCCAATTGCCGCCGCGCCCAGGCCGCAAATCGCCCCAGACGCATGAGGGTGATCACCCTGCGGGTGGTCAGGGCCCGGATCTGGGCACCCGTCAGGTCGGCTCCTTCGGCGCGGTCTGCGGCGAGGATGGTGACGCGGTGGCCGCGGGCAACGAGTTCCTGGGCGATTTGGGCGGTGGACCGCTCCACGCCGCCGCCGAACGGCGTGAACCGCTCGCACACCACGGCCAAGTTCATCGTGGATCGAGGCGGTGACCGGTTCACGCCGAGGCCTCGATCCCCCTGCTGCTGCCCAACAGTTGGGCCGCTTGTTCAAAGACCATGTCCGGGCTGATCAGCCTCATGCACTGGTGGTCGTCGGGCGTGCCGCGCAAGGGGCATTTCTTCTTCTGGCACGGGCTGCAGTAGACGTCAACTCGAACCCTGCGCTCGGCGTCGAAGTCGATCTCGGTCCACGCCGGATCGGTCGGGCCGAAGACGGTCACGACGGGCACGTGCATCGCCGCGGCGATGTGGCGTGGACCGGTGTCGTTAGTGATCAGCAAACTGCTAAGTCGGACCACGCTCTTAAGCAGTGTCAGGTCGATTCCCGCCCGGGTCAGGTCGATGATCGGATGCCTGGCGGCGGCGATCACCCGGTCGAGAATCCGACGTTCCCCGGGCGCGCCGGTCACGGCGACCACAGCGTCAAGCTGCTGCACACACCGATCGCCCACCGCGGCGAAGCGGTCGGGGTACCACATCTTTGCCACGCCGTAGCTGGCGCCGGGGTTGAGCAGCACGAGCATGCGGCCATTTCCCGCGGTGCCGGGGTCGTAGCCCTGCTCGCGCAGCAGGTGTTCGGCACGGGCATCGTCATCCGGGTGGGTGAACAACTGCATCGTGGGATCGGGATCGACCGCTCCGAGATAGCGGGCAATGCCCAGGTAGTAGTCGCGCGTCGCGACGGGCACGAACTTGCCCATGCTGCGACGCGGCAGCAGGCGGTCGGTCAGCAGGAAGCCGCGGCCATCACGGTCGTATCCCACCCGACGGCCGATACCCGCCATCCGTGCCAGCAGCGCCGTGCGAAAGCTGTTGGGCAGCAAAACGGCGGTGTCAAACCGGTCCTTGGCCAGCCGCCGGGCAAGATTGAAAAGCCCCGCTTGACGCCTGGGGGCCGTCCCCTTGCGTCGTGGCCCGGCGGTGACGATCCGATCCAGCCACGGGCACGTCTGGAGGATCGGTTGCAGGGTATGCCGCACCAAGGCGGTGATCTGAGCGGCCGGGTACAACGATCGCAGGGCACGCAACGTGGGCGTGGCCATGACCGTGTCACCCAGCCATGTGGGCATGACCACCAATAGGCGTTGGGCGGGCCTATGCTGCGGTTGCTCGGCCATGGCCAGAGTATATCAGCGGCCGGACCCGATGAATCGAGTGGGCCCCCATGCGCTCGAGAACCCCCCTGGCCGGTGGTGAACAGCCGTCGGCTGTCACGTGTGAGGTATCAGCCGATGATGATCGCCATGTTGCAGTTCATCGGCCAAACAGCAGTGCCGCGATCGTCGCCAACTGGATCAGCACGCCTGCGCCCAGCCACCGGATGAATAGCGCCTCTTCCGTTCGGCCCAGCAACAGGGCGGCCAACAGACACACCAACGCCACCATCTGCAGCACAATCGCCAGGACCGACAGATACGAGAACTCGGAAACGCTCGTCCGCTGGTTACGCAGCTCCTGAAGGATCTGGCGAAGCGTGACCTCAATCGGCGCAGGCGACGCCGTGGGATTGGTCGGCTCGGCGTGATCTTCAGTCGTCGCCGGGGACGGGTTGCTTTCATCGGGCCTGGGTTTGTCCGCAGGGGGTTTGGAACCGGGTCGTCGTGGCGATTTTGAGGCAGGGGTCGGCTTGGCGGGTGCCGGTTTGGTCTGCGCCTCGGACGCCCGGCCGTCAACGTGTTCGTCTTCGGCCGGCTTGGGCACGGGCGCATTCAACGGGTGGAACGGACGGGTGGGCTGGTGTGGCCTGGCCGGTGCTTTGGCGGGTTGGACCGCGGTGGCGGTGGGGTTGGCCCGATGACCGGTGTTGCTGCCGTGTTTTTGCTTGATCGTTGCCGCTGCCGCTGTGGTCCACCGTTTACTGCCCGGTTCACCGGTGCGAATCTCCTCAGCCGTTTCGGGCTGGCGCTGCTGCGCGACGATCCGCACCGCTTCAATCAGGTTCTGTGCGACAAAGCTGGGTGCGACCACCTTGGTTGGCTTTGGTGCGTCGTCGTCATCGTCGTACGTCGCGCCGGGGCGCTGCAGCAGGATTGTGCGCGTGCCCGCGGCGGCACCGGCACGCACGTCGTGGGCCCGGTCGCCGATCATCCAGCACCTGCCAAGGTCCAGGTGCATGTCCCTGGCTGCCTGTAGCAGCATGCCCGGCTGGGGCTTTCGCCACGGGTGCTGGCGCTTGTACCGCTTGATCCTGCCTTTGGGGTGATACGGGCAGTAGTAGAACCGGTCGATGTCGGCGCCGGTGGTGTTGGCCCTGACCAGATCGCGGATACGCTCGTGGACGGCATCAACGTCTTGCTCGGTGTACTTGCCCCGCGCCACGCCCCCCTGGTTACTCACAACGACCACCTTGTAGCCCAGTCCGCGCAACGACGCGATGGCTGAGCCGGCGCCCTGAATCAGGTGCACCTTGTCAGGATCACCCATGTCGCCGTCGTTGTCGATCAACGTGTTGTCGCGATCCAGGAATACCGCGGCATTCATGGCATGGATTCTACCCGAATCACGGCCGGGTTTAAGACTCGGGCGATATTGTGCTGCGTCGGCGGTCCCACTCGGTCCTGACCAGTCCGACCGCCTGCTTCACGGCCGCGGCCAGGTCATCGTTGACGACAAATTGATCGTACACGCCGGACCGGCGGGCCTGGGCGATCTCGTGCTTGGCCTTGGCGAAGCGGCCCTGGATCACCTGTTCGTCCTCGCGGGCCCGGCGGCGCAGCCGTTCGAGCAAATCATCCTCGCCCGGCGGCAGCACGAACAGCGCGTAGGCGTCGGGCGTCTTCTGTTTGATCTGCGCCGCCCCCTCCACGTCGATCTCCAGCAGCACGAGTCGGCCCTCGGCCAGCGCGTCGGCAACCGGTTGCCGCGGCGTGCCGTAATAGTGGCCGAACACCTCAGCCCATTCCAGCAGCCTGTCCCCGTCACGCCACCGCTCAAACTCGTCTCGATCGATGAAGTAGTAGTCCCGCCCTTCCATGTCCTCAGGGGCCTTGGGGCGGGTGGTCACGGACACACTGAACATGCCGTCCAGCTCGCGCTCGACGTGGTGGGTGATCGTGCTCTTACCGACCCCGGATGGGCCGGAGATGATCAGCAACAGGCCCTTGCCGGTACGATCTTGCTTTTGTTGTGCCATCACGCATTCGGTTCCGAGTTCTTCGGGTAGTGTACTCATTCGGTCTCCTGCGTTTTGGGCGTGTGGCTCAGTTGTTGGCGCCGGTGACCAGAAACAGCGTCGCCATCCGCACCGCCGGGTCGTCGATCGGTTCATTGACCCGTGCCTCGTCGGCCGGCAGACGCATGGCGGCATGGTAACAAGGGAAATGTCGAATGACGAATGACGAAAGAAAGGCCTACAGGTTCAGCTACCGTAAACCTGATCGATTATTGGGATTTGGTCCGTCATTCGGCGTTCGGATTGGGGCGTACCTTCGGTTGCGTCATTTCCTGCCCACCAGAGCCTGATCGGCGACGAACCGGATCGGAATGCTCGCTTCATCGATACAGTCGGCGTGATGGTCGGTCACGCGGACCTTAAGCCGGTATTTGCCCACGCTTAATTGCGGCGGCAACTTGATGAGCTGGACCTCAAAGAAATCGCGGCGGCGATTCCGTGATCTGTCCACGATCTGGACCGACGGTTGTCGCCACACCTCCAGACCGTCGGCTTCGTTGTACAGTGAGACCTGCTGCGCGAGCTTGACCTCATACTGACCGTCCGATCCGAGCACCGATCGAAAGTGGTCCAGCTCGACGTACACAATCACCCGGTTCTCCCGGCCGGCCAGGAATGACTCCGGCTCGATCGGGTCGTACACCCCGTAACCGCGAACGCGGGTGCACAGCTTCACCTTCTGGATGTGAATCAGTTGGCGGCCGAACAGATGGTTCAACTGCTCGGCGATGGCGTCTGAGTCGATCGTGCCGGTGCCGTCGGCCAACTGCCTGCCCAGCGTGATGACCAACTGGTGGTATCGGCGTACCACGTCGCGCTGGGGCCGGTCCAATGGGCCCAGCAGCGCCGGGTCCAGCTCGCCGGTTGGGTCGGCCAGACTCAGTGCCGCCGCGGTCAGCGCCTTGGACATCGCCGGGTCGTTGCCGCTGCGGATGTGTCCCCGCAGCAGGTCGAGCAACTCTTGGCGCTCCAACGCAAGCGTCTGGGCCGCAGGCGTGGGATCGGCCGTTGCAGCCTCAGCCGGCGCTGCCTCGCCCGGCTGGGCCGATTGTGGTCTGTGTGTGCTGGGTGGCGTTGGGCGGATCGCGGCGGGCCGGTCGTTGCGCGTCTGGTTTGTGGTAATCCAGTGGACCCGAGGCATGCCCCCAGCCGGCATCGCACCATGACCGGTCGCCCCGGTGAGCCGATCTGCGTAATCCTGTGCGTTGGCATTGACACGGTCTGCCTCAACCGCATCGGTCGTGGCGTGGTCCTGCTTCGGGTGGTCGGCGACCCCCCGGCTGTCGGCGGTGCAGCCCGGCAGCACCAGGGCCCCGCCGCCGAGTGCCGCCGCAACGACCATCGGATGAAATATAGCGCGCCGCATGTTGCCTCCTGCATCAAACGAGTCGCGACGCACCGGGACTCGTCGGTTCATCCATGAACCCATCCGACACGGGCCGGGCGGTGTACCGCTTGGCACCCATTACTAGGTAGCGGTCCGGCGTCTGTTGACCTCATCGGCCAAGGCGGCACAGAAGCATTCGAGATTTCGCATCGGCTCACCCCGGCCGGACTTGGCCCGCATGTCCAGGTCGATGATCCGGTCATACAGCCAGCCCGCCGAGCGGTCGTCCAGCCGCCGCAGCAGGGTCATGAACATCGTCAGCCGCGGCCCCCATAGTTTCAGCTCTTTGCCGATCTGACCCGCCGACACCCCCTGCCGCTTCATCATCAGGGCCAGATACAGCTTCCGCATCAGGTCGGCGACGAAGTAACCGACCAGTGTGGCCGGCTGGCCCGACAGATCCACGAGCTCGTGAATCTTTTCGATCGCCCGACCGCCGGTGGCACAGTCGGATTCATCCTGCATGACGGCCAGCACCGCCTCCTGCACCGCCCAGGCCTGCTCGTCACTGTCGCGGCCGACCACGTCGTCGATCAGGTCGAGCCTGATCGGGTCACCCGGTCCGACCAGCACGGCCAGTTTGGCCAGTTCACTATTCAGTTGTGTCATGTCGCTGCCGATCCGATCGACCAGCGCCGCCGCCGCCTGGGCAGTAAGTTGACGGTCGTGGACATCGCGGGATTGATCGGCCAGCCACTTTTTTAGGGCCGCGCCCTTGAGCGGCTCGCACTTGATCTTTCGGCCGACCTTGGCGATCAGTTTGTCCAGCCTCGGGCTGTCCCATTTGACACTGCGCAGCACCAGCGTGGCGTGGTCCACCGGTGACTGGGCGTAGCGCTCCAGGGCCGGCCGCGTCTGCTTGGTCACAAACTGGTCCGCCTCGTCCACGATCACCAGCTTGTATTGCTGCATCAGTGAAAACGTCCGCAGGTCATCGAGGACATCGGCGAGTGTGGCGGTGCGCCCGTCGTGCATCATCGTTTGTAATTCGCCGTGTTTCTTTTGAAGCTCATCACGAAGCTCATCGAGCAACTGCTGTTTGACCATCTGCTCCGGGCCGGTCAACAGCAAGA
>JAZGCX010000412.1:0-2465 GCA_036477175.1 Phycisphaeraceae bacterium | reverse complement strand
GTCTGACCCTGCTGCGCCGCCGCCGCGGCCCGTTCAGCGCCGAATCCTCAAAAATAGCATAACCAAGACATGGGCGTATACGGCACCGCCAGGGATAATGGCCAATGCTCGCCATTATCAACTGTTTCTTGACACCCGCCGGTGCAGAACGGTGTTGAGTGACAGACAAACCCCCCATTCACGGCGTCGTCGGAACTCATCAGAGTGGATCGCGCTCATGATCGTCGCCCTGTCAGACGCCTTGTCGCCAACGCCGACGGCAGGCACGCACGTGCAGCGGTGGTCAGCGTAGCTGTTGCCAGAATTCGCCGGGCATGTCGACAGCCAGTTGCAGGGCGCCGTTGGCGCCGGCGAACAGCGGCTCATCCGCGACGGTGACGTGTCCGCCGCCGAGCTCTTCCAGGCCGTCCTCGATCTGCTTGTTGAGCCCGTAGAGCAGCCCGCCGCCGCCGGACAGGATCACGTTGTGGCGCAGCTTCTCCTGGAACTCGGGGTCGAAGCTGGAGACGAGCTGATGGATCGCCTTGAGGATCGGCCGAACGATGATCGAGCAGGCCTTCTTGATCTCGGAGGTGATGTCGTGCATGACCGGCTTGCCGTCGACGGGGATGGAGACATCGATCCTCCCTCTCATCTGGGAGACAAAGCCGTACTGCTCCTTGAACTGCTTGCACATGTTGACCGTGAGCTGTGCCTGCGGGAAGCTCTTCTTGATCAGCTCGAACAGTTTCTGGTCGATCGCGTCGCCGGCGATGTCGAAGCTGGCCTGGTCCTCGGGCGCGGGCACGGTGCCGTGCATGCGGCACAGGTCGGTCGTGCCGGCGCCGATGTCGATCACCAGCACGTCGTTGATGCGCTCGAGCCCATACGCAACGGCGAACGGCTCGGAGACGATCATGACCGAGTCCAGCGCGTTGTGGGTGGCGTCGATGATGCCCTGCTTATTCTTGTCACTGGCCTTGGCGGGCACACCGACCACGCCGTATAGCACGTCGTCGCGAGCGGGCTCGATGAGCCTGACCAGGTGGCCGATGAGTTCGGCCGCGGCTTCGAGGTTCTTCGCCTGCTCTTTTTGCGGCGCGTCGTCATTGTCGCGCGTGCCCTTGATCACACCCTTTTCCAGCGGGCGGTACAGGTCGAGCGCCAGGCGGTTGTCCATCGCCGCTTTGCCGAAGAGGATGTCGGACTTGAGGTGTTTGCGGCTGATGGCGTCCTTGGGCCAGCCGACGTAACTCTCGACGCACTTGCGCGGGCCGTGCATCGAGACGATCGCGCTGCGCGAGGTGCCCAGGTCAATGCCCAGCAGCAGGGCGTTTTCAACCAGGCCGTGGTCCTCTTCGCTGGGAGTCAGGTTGGGCGCGGCGGTGCGTGTGGCGGTTGCCGCTTTGGTGGTTGCGTTGGTGCTGGACTTGGTCATGGTTGGCGGTTTCCTGTCAATGTCTGGGGGTGAGCCGTGGTCCTATATGCCTGTGGATCGGCAGGTACGGTGACCCGCTTTACGGCCGCAGGCGATTTCGTCCGCAAGCAGAGGCGGCAGCGATCAGTCGTTTCTCTTTTTCCTCGCACGCTTCCCGGCGGGGGACGTGCGCGTGGTTGTTCGGGCGGTCTTTTTCGCGGCTTTCTCGGTGGTCTTTTAGGCCGGTGGATCAGCGGGTGTGTTATCTGGCGGGGACGGGACTTCGCCGCTCAATCGGCGCCGCAGGTCCACGTTGTATCTGAAGATGTCCAACAGCACCGCGTCGCAAGGGTTATCGGCCTGGCGGGATTGGGGGCGGCGTGGCCCGTCGCGCCACGTTGATCGCCGCGCCGCCACGCTGATCGATCCGAACGTGCTCTCCAACTCGCGCACCACGTGCGTCAGGCGCTGGATCTGCTCTTCGAGCGACTCTTGGTTCGCCGAAACCGGGCGGGTCAGGTTCTGGTTATCACCGAAGACGCTCTCGAGCGCCTCGGCGATGCGGTCACGGGTCGCGGCGTCGCCGTCGGCCTGCTTCTGGCTCTGACGCACCGCATTGTCAACCGCCTTCATCACCCGACGCTTGATCTTTTCACGATCGATGACCCAGACACGCTTGCCCCGATAACGACGCATCAGCTTGTCGAACCGCACCTGCCGGGAGCTGGCGTCCAGCGCGCGTTCGATCGTGTTGGCGATGTCCGGCTGGGTCAGGCCGTCGTCTATCGGCTCGCGGGCGATCTGCAACAATTCGACCACCACGCCGTGATTGCCCAGCACGTCGTAGGCCTGTGCCTCCGATTCGGCCTCGACGTGGCCCCTGACGAGCTCGCCCGAGTCGCGTTTCAGTCCGATGTAGCGATAGCGCACGCCTGGGTCCCCTGATCGAGCGGATTCGCGATCCACCTAAACATCGGCGCTTCGTGGCCGACAATTGAACGCCGCCGCGGTGACCGGCAGGGCTTCCGGCAACGCTGACCCTGCTCGCCCTCGGCAGCCTGACCCTGCT
>JAZGCX010000411.1:0-3131 GCA_036477175.1 Phycisphaeraceae bacterium | reverse complement strand
CAGTCGGGGATTTAAATGGCGCGGCTGCCCCGGGTGGGTCGCCCCCCCCCCCCCGCGGGCTGCTGCGTCGTGTGCCGGCTGATCGGCGGTCTGGTCGATCGACGGTGCCGGACGTCCGGCCCTCGTCCGATGTGCCGACCGGGTCGATCCACACCAGCGCGTTTTCGGTGGTGAGGATCCGGTACGGCCGGTCGGCGCGGTCGGCGGTGTCCTGGCGCCACTTGATGGATGTATTGCTGATAAACGCGGCACCGCCGGCGTGGGGGGTGGTTCCCTTGACGGTGATGACAAATTGTGGCCGCTTGGCTGTGGCGGTGTCGGACTCGAGGGTATCGGACTCGTCAGTTATCAGTCTGGTTGAAGAGCCGCGGCGGGTGCCTGCGGCATCCGTCTGGGCAGAGGGGTTTCGATATGCCGAGCTGACTGATTCGATATACAGGCGTCGCCTCTGGCGGCGGGGGATCGCGCTGATTGCGTCGGCGTCGGCTTCGAGCAGTTCAGGCTGCGGCTTCACAGCCATGACAGCCAGGTTCAGGTCCTCCATCAGCTTGGGCCAGACGTCGCGATAGTCGTGGATGTGACGGAGGTTTTCGATCTTCATCCGGGGGTCTTCACCGGCGCTGATTTCCTCCCATTTGTCGGCGAAGACCTGCCCCCGGCTGATCACGCTTTGGATTTTGGCGGTGTTGCGGCCGGCACTGCTGTCGTAGCTGGTTTGCTTGATCCAGAGGTTGACCGCGGCACCGATGACGGCGGCGACCACCAGGGCGGCGGCAGCGGCGAACATCGGCTGCTTGGCCTTCCACAGACGCTGCGAGATGATGTACCGCGGCAGGATGTTGGCGTGGACCACCTCCAGCCCCAGACCCTGCAACGCCAGGCCATACGCCGTCGCCAGGTTCAGCGCGTGGTCGGCGAAGTCCGACTCCTGCTTGCCCTCGATCTTGGCGCGCTTAAACCGGTTCGGCCGGGTCACGTCCATCTGCAACTGCTGCTTGAGGAACTTGGCCAGACCGGGCAGCCGGAAGGTCGAGCCCACACCGATCAGCCGTTTCAGCTCGGCGCCGCGTTTGAGGCTCTGGTAGTAGCCCAACGACCGCTGCACTTCCTGCACGAAGTCGGCAAAGACCGGCCGCATCGCCTGGAAGATCTGCCGGGCGTACTTGCTGGTGCCGGCATCGCGTTTGAGCTTCTCGGCCTTGTGGAAGCTGAGCTTGAACGCCCGCACCAGCGCCTCGGTAAAGTTGTTGCCGCCGATCGGCAGCGTGCGAAGCCACACCTGGCCGCTTTCCATCACAATCACGTCGGTGCTGGTCGTGCCCACGTCCAGCATGACCGTGCCCGGTGAATCCTCATCCAGTTTCCGGTCGTACGCCATCGCGTTGTAGACGGCCAGCGGCGACAGCGTCAGGCCGTCCACCCGCATCCCCACGTTGCGGTAGTGGCTCAGGAACTTCATCACCCGGTCTTTGGTGATCGCGAAGATGCCCACCTCCACGTCGGGCGAGTCCTGCTGCTGGAAGACCTGGTAGTCCCACTCAACCTGGTCGATGGGGAACGGGATCTGCTGGACCGCCTCGAACTTCACGATGTCGGGAATCTTCTTCGGGTCCACCGGCGGCAGCTTGGCAAACCGCGCCAACGCCAGGTGCCCGGGCACCGACACCATCACCGTCGTTCGGCTCAGGTCATGCTTCGAGAGGAACTGATCCAATCCCACCTCGATCGCCTCGTCCACGTTCAGGTCGGGCGTCGTCAGGATCTTCTTGAATGGCATGACTTCGTATTCGAGCACCTCCACCCCGTCCTCCGTGCGCGCCAGGTGGATCGCCTTGAGCGCGTTGGCGCCAACCTCAATGCCCCAACTTTCGTTTTTCCTGGCCATAACAAACTCCTGCCTGCTCCGGCCGGCCCGACGCTCCGGCGCGCACAGACCCGTCGGCTGCATCCGGTCCACGTGGGCCCGTCCAAACGCTGCGTCGTGATGTCAACCGGCAAACCGACACGCCGCGCCGGGATCGCGGGTCCGACCGTTGCTGTGCCACTGTAGCAGGCAAGACGGTATGCGATAAATCGGGAGGGAAACTCGGTCGGCCCGGCCAACGTCGAGGTAGGTCCACGCCGGGCGTGGGGACAACCCCATTACAGTTCATTTAAGCGGCCCACGGGCGACGGGTCAAGGCCGGCACAGACCGCCGTCCACGCCCGGCCCGTGGCAATATCAGACCTGGCCGGCGGTTAACGACCGCTCGTCCGGGGGCCGTCAGCCTCCGGCTGTTGCGTTGGTCGCATCTGCCACCATTTCCCCGTGCACCAACGCTGCTCACCGCGGGGTTCCCGATGCACCGCCGCGCCGAGCCGTGCAGCCCCTTGTTCGGGTCACATCGCCTTCACCGCGCCGCACCGCCCCCAACCGGGCTCACGGTGGCCGACATCCCACATCCGTTGCCGTACGCGGCCCGATTCATCCGCGGACGCAAAGACCCAACGCTATTGCCGCCGAGCGTTCGCGTCGATACCATTGGGTCCCATGCTGCGGGGCCGTAGCTCAATTGGGAGAGCGCTGCGTTCGCAATGCAGAGGTTGTGGGTTCGATCCCCATCGGCTCCATTGGCAAGGCCGGTTCGCCCGTGGAGGGTTTGGACGTTCCGCACCTCATGCCAGAGGTCCGGCGAGGATCGAACCGCCCGGTCGCGGCTAGCCTTGACGCATCGGCAGACGGCGATTACGGTATTTAACTCGAGTATTCGACACGGGATGAGGCGGCCGCGGCGCGTTGCTCGCCTAGGCACGCGCTGCAAGCGGAGGCGCAACAGCTAAGAGCATGGTTCCGTGCCAACGAAAATCCAGGTCTCAGGGCAAGATGCGGCGATCGCACGACGCGTTGGCGCCGACTCACGCGGTGCGCTGTCCGAATTGCGGCAGCCCGAAACGACCGCACGCCGCTTGCCGTGAATGTGGGTATGTTCGCCCCGGTCTCAGGCTCGATTTTTCCAAGGAAGAATAGTGCGCATCGCCATCGACGTCATGGGCGGCGATCACGCCCCCGACGCGATCCTGGGCGGCAGCCTCGATGCCGTCGGCCTGCTTTCGGCCGAGGATCGCTTGGTGCTGATCGGGGACGAAGCGGT
>JAZGCX010000410.1:0-3472 GCA_036477175.1 Phycisphaeraceae bacterium | reverse complement strand
CGGTGTTGTTGACGACCTTGTAGGTCATGTACCAGAACCACTGCGGGCGGCCGCCGATGCCCTCGATCGAAATGAGCCGGGGCGTCTGGTAGGTGAGGTCGAGCTGCCAGGATTGGGGGACGATGTGAGGCTCGGGGAACCCCAGCGCGCTCAGCGTGCCGCACGCGAGCACACCCATCGCGGTGGCGGCGACCGCGAACCGCTTGGCCGACACGATCGTCATCATCACCTCATGCACCAGGTTCATTGGGTGTTGAAAGCCGCCCGTCCAACGCGGCCGGCAAGTCAGCGGGTCAGGTTTATGCCGCCCGGGCCTTTGCCGCTGCGGCGGGCCATTGTACGATCAGGTACCGACCGGTCAATTTCGCCGCGCCGGGGCCGAGCACCGCTCATGGCCAGTATCACCCACCCGGTCCACCGTCCCGATCAGCCCCCGGACGACCTGCGCGTCGAACGCGTCGCACCGGAACACCGCAAGCAGGTGTTCGCCATGCTGCTGACCGGTCGGACCGGCGCGTCGCAGATCGTGGACCAGTTCCAGGCGTTCGCCAGCGAGCACGCGCTTTGCCTGGACGAGTTGTGGGCGGCTTACGCCGGCCCAAAACCGATCGCCGCCACGCTGATCGTGCCGACGGCTGGCCGGACGGCCATGGCCTTCCTTTCACCGGTGGTCGATCGGTGGCAGGTCAAGCCGTGCGCCCGGCTGCTGAGCACCGCCAGTCGGGCCCAGGACCCCGCCGCCGCCGCGATCATCCAGGCCCTGCTCGAACCGAGCCAACGGCTCGAGTCCCAGGCCCTGACCGAGGCCGGCTACACCAAGCTGGCTCACCTGCTGTACATGCAACGCCCGACCGAGCCGACCGTGCGACCGCCGACGTTCGACCCGCAAGTGCGTGTGCTGCACTGGTCCGACGCCAACCGCGACGCGTTTGCCACGGCCATCCTCGCCAGTTACGAAAAGACGTTGGACTGCTGCGGCCTGCTGGGGCTGCGTCACATCGACGACATTCTCGCCGGGCACTTGGCCACCGGGGCGTTTAAGCCCGAACTGTGGCTGGCGCTGTACCACCGGGACGAACCGGTCGGCGTGTTGCTGGTCAACCCCCTGCCGCCGCGCCGCGCCGCCGAGCTGGTCTATCTGGGGCTGACCCCCCCGTGGCGAGGCAAGGGGTTGGCGCGAAGACTCGTCATCCACGGGCTGAACCTTGCGCACCAGCACCACGCAGACAGCATGATCCTTGCCGTCGATCAGGTCAACACGCCGGCGGTGCGACTCTACGAGTCGATGCGCTTCGCCCCGACCGCACGCAAGCTCGCCATGATCTTCACGTTAACCTGATTCGACCCGATGCAGCGCATTATTTTCCACACACTTTCCTGACCGCCCGTTTTTGCCGTGGATAAATTTTTTTTCGATGCCCAACTGCTTGAAGCGGCTGGCTATGAGAAAAGACAAGCTTCTCGGTTTCCATAACGCCTATTGAACCCTACGCGCCGATGCATTATTCTGCAGCTTCGACACGGATCGTCGAATCGATTGACCATCACGACACACCGGCCAGGACAAAGGCAGTTGGCGTTGCAGTGAAGTCAGTCGGAGGTTTGGACGGAACCATTTCACGGTCAGCGCGGGGGGGGGGTTAAAGGGCTCCCGGCTCGTGGTAGTTTGCGGTTCGGGATTCCGCCCACGCGCTTGACACAATTAAAGGGCTCTGAAGGAAGACGGGGCCTCGACATAGGACGAACAATCGTTCGAAAGGAAGTGACAGTGACCTCCGCCACTTCTGACCGGACAATCTGTGCGCGAATCGCCCGCCGGGTTGAACAATCCATCGGGCCGCGGCGGTACCGCATGTGGTTCGACCGTTCGGCTCGGCTCGATTACGACGACCGCCGCGGGTGCCTGCAAGTGGCGGTCCCCAACCGATTTGTTGCCGACTGGATCGGCCGGAACTTCGAGTCCGACCTCCGCCGCGCCGTGAACGACGAGGTGGGCGACGGCGTCGACCTGGATGTCCACGTGGCGCCGCAGCGATTTGCAGGTGATGACCCGCCGGCGTCCCCAGCCTCGGCGGCGGCCACGACCGCCGCCACCGCGCATACGCCGCACGCTCGCCGCCCCCCGAGCCTGCGACACCGCCTGGAAGACTTCGTCGTTGGAGCCAGCAACGACCTGGCGTTTGCCGCTGCCAACCGCTTCGTCGAGGACGACCACGCCACCTGCAACCCGCTGTTCATCCACGGCGGCTGCGGCCTGGGCAAAACCCACCTGCTGCAAGGCATCTGCCGAAAATCGCTCGACCTGCGCCCCACCGCACGCGTGCTCTACGCCACCGCCGAACAGTTCACCAATGAATTCCTCTTCGCCATCCGCAACAACCGGATCGAGCCGTTCCGCCGAAAGATCCGCCGCCTCGACCTGCTGGCCCTCGACGACGTGCACTTCATCGCCAACAAGCAGGCCACCCAGCGGGAGTTCCTCCACAGCTTCGACGCGATCGAGCTGGGCGGCGCCCGTGTCGTCCTGGCCAGTGACAGCCACCCCAAGCTGATCCATTGCTTCAGTGAAGCCCTGATCAGCCGGTGCGTGCGTGGCATGGTCGTCCAGGTGCACCAGCCCGACACCGCCACGCGGCTCCGCATCGTCCACGCACTGGCCCAGCGACGCGGCATCCCGCTGACCGAAGCGGTGGTCAATACCATCTCCACCCGATCGCTTGGCTCGGTCCGTGAGATTGAAGGCACACTGACCAAACTCCACGCCCTGGCCAGCCTCACCGAGACGCACAACCGCGGTGACGGCCCCAACGGCGCGATCGGACACGCGTTGGTCAACCGCCTGTTCGAAACGCCGCCGCACGCCACCCCGCGCCGGGCCGTGCGCTTCCAAGCCATCCTCGACGTGGTCGCCGAGCAATTGGCCATCAGCCGCGAAACGATCCTCAGCCGCGGCCGGCACCGACACACCGTGCTCGCCCGGGGTCTGCTCGTACACCTGGCGCGCAAGCTCACCGCGATGAGCTACCCCGAGATCGCCGCCGCGATGGGACGCAAGCATCACTCGTCCATCGTCAACGCCGCGCAAAACATCCAAAAGCAGCTCACCCGGGGCGCGACGCTGACGCTGCCGGTCACGTTGGAGACGCTTGGCCTTGGCGACCTGATCGACCGCCTGCACCGTGCGATCGTTCAGGCCTAGGCAACGTCGCCCGCCCCGTTGCCCCCATCGTTGGCGCGGACATGGCTGAGTCCCAGCCCAGCGCCGGGCCTTGCCTCTTCAAAAGAAAACAATCATCAACAGATACCCGTGTCTTCGCAACGCGGCGGTTCGGCATGGTATGCTCTTGTTTCGTTCGGCGGCATCCCCATGAGTCAACCGCTTGTGCCCCAGTTCGCGTCGGTATCCAAACCGGTCATCGGGATGCTGCACCTGCTGCCGCTGCCCGGTGCGCCGCGGTATGGCGGCGACGTC
>JAZGCX010000041.1:0-2453 GCA_036477175.1 Phycisphaeraceae bacterium | reverse complement strand
TGACAATCACCTCCACGTCTTTCGCTGACCCGCGCTGCGGCTTCACCGTCGCCATCCCCGTGTAAGTGTTCTTCCCAGTCTCAACGATTGTGATGTGCTGAATGGTCAGGTCGTACTTCCCCCACGTCTCGTCGGCACGGAGGTTGCGCTGCATCAAAGACTGCACATCATCGGCGAGCCCGCTGATGTCCGGCTCGTTGAGTTCGTTCCACAGCGTGGCGCCTGGCACGATCACGGCGCCGGCTGCGACCGCGCCGATTGCGACGGCAAGCGCCTGGCGCCACACCGCGCCCCAACCCGATGGTGGCTTGTGCGCTTCTTCCATGGGTTGATGCTAGGCCGATGCGACGACGGCGGCCGTGGAATCAGGCAACGCGCTCCAGTCCGCAAAAAATCCGCAAAAGCACCCGCAGGCGTTGACGCGACCTGTTGGGTGCTGTTCGTCGGTTTGGCTCTCGGTGTCACGAGCGTGTCACAACTCAGGCCGTACAATCGCGAATGTGAGCGAACGGCAACGGACAGTTCCCGCTGTTAGACGGCTATATTGCGAACACGGGCGGGTGCCCGCGGACGGGGGTTGGCGGACTGTAAATCCGTCGGCTTACGCCTACACAGGTTCGAATCCTGTACCTGCCACCCAGTTCATCCGCTATGTGTGAGCACGTGAGGTCTGATCGTGCAAGCGGCTTGATTTTCGGTTCCGTCCGCAGCTCCAGTCCGACATCCCTACCTCGATCCGCGCCTTTGACCGCGCAAGCAGCTAGCGGCCCTTGAAAACCAGCTCGGCAATAGCTGCGCTTGAATACCCTGTGTCCACAAGATGGGGTCACGCCCGGAAAAGGATGAAACGGGAGTGACCTGCGCGCCCCAATCCGGTCTTCAGAAGACGCTAGGCCTGCGGTCGGCCGTGCTCTTCGGCTTGGCATACATGACGCCGATCATCGTGCTGGGCATCTTCGGGGTGATCGCAGAACGCTCCCGTGGTGGCAGTGCCGGAGCGTACGCGCTCGCCACGGTCGCGATGCTGGTCACCGCGCAGAGCTACGGCCTTATGGCGCGGCACTTTCCGGTCGCCGGATCGGCGTACACCTACGTCCGCAAGGCACTGGACTCCCGGGTGGGTTTCATGGTCGGGTGGGCGATCCTGCTGGACTACTTGTTCCTGCCGTTGGTGGTCTGGCTCATTGGCGGCTCCTACCTGCAAAGCCAGTTTCCCGCCGTGCCGTTCTGGGTGTGGATCGTGAGCTTTGCCGCCGTCACCACGACACTCAACCTCATTGGCCTCAAGGTCGCTGACCGTGCGAACTTCGTCTTGGTGACGTTTCAGCTGCTGATCCTCGGGCTTTTCGCGGTGCTGACGATCGCCCATCTGGTCGGCGACTCACAGTCACTGGTTTCGCTGAGGCCGTTCACCGGTGACGGCGGGTTCCCGGCGATCGCGGCCGGTGCGGCGGTGGCAGCCTATTCGTTTCTCGGTTTCGACGCCGTCAGCACGTTGACCGAGGAAACCCACGACGCCGAACGGACCATCCCGCGGGCCATCGTTCTGATCGCCCTCATCGGCGGTGCCATCTTCATCACCGTCGCTTACCTGCTCAGCCTGGCCGCTCCGGGCAGTAACTTTCCCGACGCCGATTCCCTTGCCGAGGGGGTCGCCAAGACCATCGGCGGCAGCCTGTTCGGCGCGGTCTTCCTCGGGGCACTGATCATCGGTCAGTTCACCTCCGGTCTTGCAGCGCAGGCGGCAGTCTCGCGACTGCTCTATGCCATGGGTCGCGACGGTGTCCTGCCCAAGCGCGTGTTCGGCATGGTGTCGGAGAAGTTCCACACCCCGGCGTTCAACATCGTCCTGACTGGGGCTGTCGGCCTGATTGCGATGCTTCTGAGCGTCGCGACGTCGACATCCTTCATCAACTTCGGCGCCTTCACAGCTTTCACTCTGGTCAACGTGTCTGTAGTGGTGTACTGCTTGCGCCATCGTGACGCGCGGTTACCCCGATTGCGTTACGTGGTCCTGCCGGTCGTCGGGGCGGCTGTCAACGTCTACCTGCTCAGTCACCTGGACTCAGTGGCGATCATCATCGGATCATGCTGGGCCGGAATAGGTTTCCTTTTGCTGCTGTGGCTTACCCGGGGTCTGACCCGCGACCCGCCGGACCTGGCGGGCGTTGCGGGGCGGGCGTAGTGCGGGCGCCCAGGCCTTGTGGGCCTCGGTCTCATCGATCGCCGCACCCAGCTCCGTGGGCGCGTAATCAGTCGGGGCGTCGTCGTCGGGAGCTTCGCCCATGGACTGATGGTAGATCTGCTCGATGCCGGCGGTCGTGGAATCGGGCAGCGCGCTCTAGTCCGCAAAGAGTCCGCAAAAGCACCCGCAGGCGTTGACGCGACCTGTTGGGTGCTGTTCGTCGGTTTGGCTCTCGGTGTCACGACGGTGTCACAACTCAGGCCTTACA
>JAZGCX010000409.1:0-7039 GCA_036477175.1 Phycisphaeraceae bacterium | reverse complement strand
TTGCCGTTCTTTTCCCGTAGCCGTGCCGACGTTGTCGGCGGGCTATTTATTTTGTCTGCGAGTTGCCAGTTCTTTTCCCGTAGCCGCGCCGACGTTGTCGGCGGGCTATTTATTTTGTCTGCGAGTTGCCGTTCTTTTCATAGCCCGCCGACAACGTCGGCGCGGCCTCCGGGCGTTGCGATCCGGTAGGCCAGGTAGATGGTCACGCCAAAAACGATGATGCCAGGCAGGCTCAAGATGCGGCGGATCGTCTGGCCGAACATGAAAGGCGTCCAGATGAAATAGTCGGCCCAGATAAACCCGGCGACCGCGCCGGCGGCAGCGAAGACGCATGCGATCAGACCACCTGCCGGATCACGACGCCGGGCAACGACGCGCACCGCCAGACCGACCAAAGGCCCGGCGGCGAGCACGGGGACGGTCTGGCCGAGGCGAGCATGAACGGTCAGGACATAACACAAAGCCGCGCTAACTGCCGCGGCAATCACGGCGGCGATTACGGCAAGGGCAAGGTTAAACGAATCCGGCGCGGGCGGCGTCGGCGGCTCGGCGTATGGATTGGGAGGCGATGGGTCGTGACTCATCATCGCGGCTCCATGTGGGCTATGTGGCGGGCGTTGGGTCGGCCTGAGTGAGGGTGACGAGTTTGGTCAGCACGTCTTTGGCCGCGCCGCTGTCGATCACGTCGCCGGCCATTTCCAACCCGCCGGCCAAGTCCTTGACCAGGTCGGCGACGACCAGTGCGGCGGCGGCGTTGAGACAGACGATGTCACGCGGCGGACCGCGTTGGCCGTCCAGGATCGACCGGATGATCGCGGCGCTGGCGTCGGGTGAATCGACCCGCAACGACCCGGGGTGGGCATAAGGCAGGTCGAGCGCGGCCGGGTCGAGCTGTTCGCTGCGGACAATGTCGCCGCGGACGTGGCTGACCTGGTTCGGCCCGCAGGTGCTCAGCTCGTCGAGTCCACCGCCACCGGCCGTATCGACCCCCGGGAGTGTGCCGTGCACCACCATCGCATGGTCGCAGCCGAGCCGGCTGAGCACCGTGGCGATCGTCTCGGTCAACTCGGCGCTGAACACCCCAATCACCTGCCGCCTGGCGCCGGCGGGGTTGGTCAGCGGACCGAGGATGTTGAAGATGGTGCGGAAGCCCAGTTCGGCGCGGACGGGTGCGGCGTACTTCATCGCCGGGTGATGCGCCGGGGCGAAACAGAAGCACAGCCCCGCCTGGTCGAGGCACCGGGTGAGCGTATCGTCTTTGACGTGGATTTTAACGCCCAGCGCTTCAAGCACCTGCGATGAGCCGGACTTGCTGGTGACCGAACGGTTGCCGTGTTTGGCAACGGCGACGCCGTGCGATCGCGCCGCCGCGGCGGCGACCAGCGCCGCCGCGGTGGAGATGTTGAACGTCTGGGCATAATCGCCGCCCGTGCCGACGATGTCGATCGCCGTGAGGCCCGGCGGCACCTTGACGGGCCTCGCCTTGCGGCGCATCACGGTTGCGGCGCCGGCGATCTCATCGACGGTCGGCCCACGCAACTGCACCAGCCCAAGCAGCGCCGCGGTCTGCGCCGGCGTGGATCGGCCGGTCATGATCAACTCAAACGCTTCGACCGCCTGCTCGGTGCTGAGCGGCTGTCCCCCGGCGAGTTGAGCCAGAAGGTGCTTCATGGGAATGCCGATTGTCGATTGACCCTCACACGAGCTCGACGATCAGCCACAAAACCGCGGCTGCCACGATCATCAACACGACGAACTGGGCGGCGAGGGAGGCGGCCTGGCGGGGCAGTCTGGCCGGGTCGTCGATCTTGATCGACTTCCAGACCACCGCGATCGCGATCAGCAGCGGCGGCATCAGCCACATCCAATACCTGTCCACCGGCAGCGGTTGGAGCAATGGCTTCCAGACGGCACAGGTCAGATGCACCACGGCCGGCGCCAGCGTGGATGGGTCGATCATCGCTGATCTCCCGTTGCCACCTGGGCGGGCACCTTGTCGTCGCCCCGCCTGACACGGTCGCGATAGAGCACATCCATGCAGGCCAGGAGGTTGAGCAGCCCGGCCAGCGCGGTAAAGAGCACCCCCTGTTCGTAGACCCGGCCGTGGCTGGGCTCGTACACGGCGGCGGCCTCCGAGTGGTTGGGGTCGCGGTCCAGCTCAAGGGCGTGCTCACGGATCAGGTCAACCGCAACGGAGGGGGCGGTGAGCATCTGGCCGAGGAACCACAGGTTGAACTTGGATGGGTCGGCGGCGTGTTCATGGTTGATCACGCCGATGCCGCCGATCAACAACCCGCCCAGCCACAGGCCACCGATACTGACCGCCAGGATGGCAGCCCGGCGCCGCTCACCCAGCAGACAGTGGCCAAGGCCCGGCAGCAGCCAGGCGCCAATCGCCGCGACGAGGTGCCAGGACGACAGGCCATCGCGGTCGGACGAGGAATCGGCAACACGCAAGGGCAGGCTCCGGGGGCGGGTGTCAGTCGGTCGTACAGCCGGTCGGCAACGCCGCGTAAGGCCGCGTAACAAAGCATTGACAAACCGTGCCGGCCCGATAGTTTAACCGGCTGCCCGAGGCCGGACCACCGTCACGTTGTCGGGGGCAGTGCGGCGTCGGGCAAAGGTAACGGATCAACCACAAGCTCTTGCGTTGGAGGCGACCATGGTGAGTGATTGGTTCAATTGGCCCAAGCCGACGGGTCTGGCGTCCGATAGCGACCGTGAGGACGTGCCGTTATGGATGATTGACGACGACGACCTTGATGCTGACGACTTTTTTGACGATGAAGATGAGGACGAGTCCGAGGACGAGGACCTCGACGACGACGACGAGCAGGGGGACCTCGACGACGAGGACGAGGACCTTGACGACGTGGGCGATTGACCGGTGATGGCGTCGGCACCGCGTCGGCCCAGCCGGTCACCGCGGAGCAGGACCCGACCATGCCACAGCCGTTGCCCGCCGACGAATCCGTCCCCGAAAACCGCGGGGACTCCAACCCGCGCCGAACCGTTGTTGCGCGACGCGCCGATCCGGGCACCGGTCTGGAGCGCCGCCGCGGGCCCGGCCGCCGCCGTTCCGACTTCATGAAGGCCGCCGAGGAAGGCGAGATGACACAGGAGCAGTTCCTGTTCGTCGCCGCCATCGATACCTACAAGCGGGTGAATCACAGGCCATTCCCCACTTGGACCGAGGTGCTGGAAGTCATCCGCAAGCTCGGCTACCGCAAGACATGCCCGTCGCAATTGAAGCTGGACAACGTCGAGGACTGGACCGAACCTGCCGACAACCCCGCCTTTGCTCCGCCACAGCCCAGTAACGAGACGAAGGCGGAAAATGACGAATGACGAACAACGAATGACGAATCAATGACCAGGCCCCATGACCCACGGCAGGTCGTCGTGCCGATCATGGAACGTTGGTCACGCGGGATTGTCGGGTCATTCGGATGTCGCGCTTCGTCATTGGCCCATTTCTGTACAATCGGGTGATGCCTCACCCGTTGCCTTACAAGATCGCGGTGCTGTGTTACCTGTTCGACGAGCAGGGGCGCGTCCTGCTGCTGCACCGGTGCAACCCGCCAAACAAGGACCTTTACTCACCGATCGGCGGCAAGCTGGACATGGACAGCGGTGAAAGCCCCACCGCCTGCGCCCTGCGCGAGATTAACGAAGAGGCCGGCCTGACGCTCGGCGGCGGCGACCTGCACCTGACCGGCATCGTCTCCGAGGCCGGCTACGACGACCAGACCCACTGGCTGATGTTCCTGTACGAGGTGACGCGGCCGGTCCGCGTCGAGCGGAGCACCTTCCGCGAAGGCCGGCTCGAATGGCACGGCCCCGACGCGGTGACCTCGCTGGCAATCCCCCAGACCGACCAGCAGGTGATCTGGCCGTTATTCTGGAAATATCGCGGCCGCTTCTTTACCGCACACATCGAGTGCGCCGGCGGGAGGCTCACGTGGCGGCTGGAACAGCCGACAAACGACCGGCCCCGCAAACCGCCGGTGGCGGCGACGTGAGCCGGGCATGGGTCATGCGGGGTCGGCTCCGCCTGACCACCCGATGCTCAGCTTTGCCAAGCGCAACCTTTGCCTATTGATCCGCATCAGATGGAGAATCGAGCGGTTCGGGCAACCGACTGTTAAACCGTTGTTGCTGTTGTGCGATGTTTCTATAATCTTAAGGCTTGACCATCTGTTGTTGATTCAAGTAATCGGCGCTCGTCGATGAGCCAGATTCTGACCGAGATCTCGCCTGGGGTGCCTGCGCCTTGGGGTGGTCGCAGCGATCGCTTTGCTCAAGCCATCCAAAAGCGCTTTTCGTGCCAGGCGCTGGGCGTGGCGGTGTTCGACGTGCGTCGTCCGCGGCCCGATGCGGTGCTCGGGGCGCACGGGATCAGTGCCGAGGCCCTGATCGGCTGGTGCGAGTCCGCCTACCAGCGTGACCCGCTGTTTCGAGCCGCGCGCCGCCGTGGCGTGGCCGCGGCCGGACCCGACGCCCCGGCCGACCAGCGCTGCCCGCTGCACCACGGCCATGTCATGGTGCTGATGCTGCCCGAGTCGCTGGTGCTCAGGCGCTGGTGGTGGTTCCTGTTGGCGCGCGGCACCGCCTTTTCCGCCCACGAACGGCAGCAGGCTGAGCAGTGGTTGCGGCAGTGGCGGGTCGGCTTCTGTCAATTGGATGAGCCCGGCGCCGGGCGGCTGATGATCGGCCACGACGATCAGTTGCTGCACGCTGACCCGTGCAGCGAACAGTGGTTGGGGGAATCGCCGAACAAGCTTGATGAGCTGCTGGGCCTGTTCCGTCCGGTCGTGGCACAGCGCTGGCCAAACATCACCGACCAGGCCATGCGTGACGTGGCGCTGGACCTGTCAGGGACGCCGTACTGGGTGCGGTTCTGCCGCGGCCGCGGCATCGACCGTGACGTGGCCGAGCACTGGTTCGTTGAGTTGCGCCCGCTGGAGGAAGATGATCTGCCGACGGTGCACGAGGTTGAAGACCCCCGGATCGCCCGCGCGATTGCGTTCATCCACGATCACTTCCAACGGTCACCGAGCCTGACCCGCCTGGCCGACGCGGTCCACATCAGCCCGTTTCACTTTCACCGCATGTTCACCCGACAGGTTGGCCTGAGCCCCAAACAGTACCTGCAACGCAAGCAGATGCAGGTCGCCAAATGGGTCCTCCGCTCGACCCGCACGCCGATCGGCCGGATCGCCGCCCAGGCCGGCTTCGCCAGCCACGGCCACTTCACCAGCACCTTCCACCGCCTGGTCGGTGTCAGCCCCAGCGAGTACCGCGAAAAAAGATGAGGAACATGACGAGTGTCAAACGTCGAATGACAAAGCAATGACAAATAGTCAACAACGCGGCGCACGGTGCGCTATTCATTGGTATTTCGTCATTGATACGACGTTCGTGATTTGGATTTCGTGATTTGCGGGGCCGGCACGATCCAGATGCTTTGCGGTTCGGTGGGGCAGGCGTGTTCGCAGACGCCGCAGCCGATGCAGCCGTCGCGGACTTCGACCAGGCCGCGGCCGTCCAGACCGATCGCCGCCTCGCCCAGCGGACACCGGGTGATGCACAAGCGACAGTCCTCGTTGCCGGCGTCCGGGTCACCGCCCGATGCGCCGCGCAGACACCGGCCGTGGTCGGTCACCGCCCGGCCCATATTGATCTGCTCGACGCGATCGACCAGCGTCAGCGCCCCGGTCGGACACACCTTCATGCAGCTCAGATCGTTGCAGACCACACAGGGTGATGCTCGCGCCACGATGTAGGGCAGCCCGCCGGCCACCGGGGCGGCCGATTCGGTCGGCTCGGTGTGGTCAAGGACAATGCAGTTGGCCGGGCACGCCTGGACACATTCGGCGCACCCGCCGCACGTGGCCTCGAATGCCGACTCGGCCAACGCGCTGGGCGGGCGCAGGTGCCGGACCCGGCCCGGGCCGAGCCCCAACAGCTCGGCGGGCGGTGGCTCGTCCAAGGCCCCCAAAGACGCGATGCCCTGGCCGATCGTCTGACCCGCCTGCTCGACCTTCTCCAGGCCGCCCAGCAGGACCTGACGAAAAAAGGCTCGCCGATTGACCGATGAGGACGTGGGCGTGGGATTTTCCCGGCTCAAACGACTGGCTCCAAAAGGCGACTGCCTTTATCGTATGCGATCGGAAGCGACCCGGTGACACCCACCTCGATGGAAAGGACCGACCCAATGTCAAACGCCCCAACCAGTGCCCGAGTGGTGGTCCTTGGCCTGGCCCTGGTCATGACCGCTTGCAGCCAGGACAGGGACGTGCATTACTCCACCGTCTACCTGCCCGTCACCATTGAGGTGTTCGATCCAGGCACCGACACGATCATCTGGAAGATGGACGTGCCCGTGCAGCACAAGCTGATCATGGACTTCAACCGCACCGATGACATCGAGTTTGCCAGCGTGGACCCGGACAAGCCCGCCACCAGCTTCCGCTGGTCGCTGATCAAAACCCTCGGCGGCGAGCGCGTGGACCATGGTCGTATCCAGTTGCAGGGCGTCCCGGTGTTGAAGCGCATCAGTTACCGCCCCGCCCCCGAATTCCCCGCCCACTACACCCCGCCCAGCGCCTCTGAAGCGATCGGGGTCGAGGCCGAAGCGAAGCCGCAGGTGAAGTGGGAGGACACGGCCGAGGTTACAGAAGACGTCGAGATCGAGGTCGAGGAAATTATTGAGCAAGACGTCGAGATCGAGGTTGAGGAAATTATTGAGCAAGATGTCGAGATCGAGGTCGAACTGGAAGAGGAAGACCTCGTCAAGTAACAACAGATTCCGACTGAATCACAAGCACAGTGGTATACGGATCCTAAATCACCGTGCGCGATGATGCGCTGTTTTCGCCACCGCGAGCCGGCTCGTCGGGCGAGCCCGGCCGGGGCCGAGGACGGCCCGGCTCGCTTGCCGGTGCTCCATCTCGCAACACACAACCTTACCTCTGGAATCCGTCTTAGCCGAGATTTAGCGGACAAGCCGCTGTTGAAGCCGTCCCCTTTGGCTATT